>NZ_JBLZFX010000056.1:0-37394 GCF_050753345.1 Alkalinema pantanalense CENA528
TCCATAGAGTTGGCAATACTCATCGACAAAGCGAATCGTTGGTCGAGCTTCTCTGGAGGCGGACATCAGTTGCTAGGCTCTCTAAACTCTACTCTCTCTATTCTAAATTCCTCTGCTTAGAGTGACTGAAGAGGGTTAACCAAACAAGCCCAGGGGGTGGTGTGGATATATCCCGTGGATAGAGAGGCGGCTATGACTAATTTGCCGATCTTCCATTCTCCGATCGCTGTACCAGTTTCCAGCCTTCATAGGTGGCTAGCACTTGGGTTCCGTTAGGAAGGGGTTGGTTAGGATCGAGCCATGCAAATTCCGTTGGCCCGAGGGCTTCGACTTCTGTGCTGTGTTGGCCTACTTGGGGCGTGTAGACATTGAGCAGGAGATAGCGTTTCCGATCGCGCCGACTGAGCGGTTCCTCATTGGCGACAAAATTAATGGTTTGGTGCTGGAGAATTTGCGCAACGTTGGGTTGCTCTAAAAAGGATTTGAGGCTGGCTTCGTAATTGCCCCATAATCCCGTGGCGAAGGTGAAGGCCAGGGCGAGCCAAGGCGCTAGGAGTACGCTGGCCAGCCAATGTTTGACTAAGGTGGGTTGTTGGGTGATCGATCGCCGCTGCCAAACAGACCAGGGAAATAACCATCCCAGTCCGAGGATGGCGGTTGCAGTCGCGATCGTTCGGATATGGTCAATGTCTAGCTGAATGACCCCGGCTAAAACCGCGCAACTGAGGAGCAGGAGCAGGAGGCCAAATCCCCAAAAGACGCGACTGAGATAGCCCAAAAGTTGCGATCGCCGATCGTGTAAATAGTGGGCGACAAAATGATTAAGCGCGATCGCGGCAAACATCGCAATCCAGGGAAACAGTTGGAGGGGATAGTATTGAGTTTTAGTCCCAAAGAGATTGAGTTCTACAAATAACGTTGCAGGAAATCCCACGAGTAACAGCCAGCGATGGTGCAGCAATGTTTTGTAGGTGTGATTAACAACGCTAAGGGCAATGCCAATCAGTCCAAAAAAGACCCAGGGAAACCCATTAGCAGGAACATTCCAAAAATAATACAATGGCCCCGCGCCTTGGTAGGTTTGCTGTTTCAGATGGAAAAGTTTGCCAAACAGTTGCTCAAAAATCCAACTTCCATAGTTTGTATAGGTTATTCCCAACCAACTCACAACGGGAATTAAGCCCAGAATGAAGCCGCCATAAAGCCAAGGATTGAATAAGTGACGATGTTTGCGATTGGCTCCAATGAGGTAAGGCAACAGCGCGATCGCGGCGGGGATAATCATAAAGCCCTTAATCAAAAACCCCCAACCAAAAGCGGCTCCGGTCAGTAACAGCCAGGGTGAGTTTCTCGAAGTTTTGGGAGATGAGAATTGACGCGGTTCAGTAATGGTTGCAATTTTTGTTGAGAGTTCCTCCGATCGGGCGTTGGATGGTGGAGTCTCGCTGGCTGGAGTGATTGTAGGCTCAGCTTCCAACATGGCCCAGACTGCAAGCACTTCAATAAAAACTAAAACGCTATCTTGAGTCCCCAGTTTAGCGTACTGCAATGCTAGAGGCGTGACTGCAAAGATCGCTGCGCCGACAAGTGCGATTATGGGTGTTAATAACCGGGTGCCAATGCGATAAAGCAGTAATACTGTACCGACAAATGCGATCGTGCTGGGCAAGCGCACCGCCGTTTCCGTTAGTCCCAATAAACGATAACAGCCCGCAATTAGCCATTGAATCCCGATCGTACGATCGAAGGTCATGTTATTTCTCCATTGGGGCAGGAGCCAATTGTCTGTTTCTAGAATATGTTTGGCTTGGGCGGCGTAAATTCCTTCATCGTGGGCCATGAGGCTTTGTTGGCTACTTTGAATCAGGAGCAGGGGCAGAACCCAGAGCAACAACAGGAGATAGGGTTGAATGGCAATAAACCCAGGCCGCTGGGTGAAGGAATGTGACAATTGCTTAAGGGTGCTCTGAGCCATACGAATCCTGCCGAAACCGAGTGCCGTTCTCTAGATTAGCGTGAATTGGCAAGATGCTTAGAGGATGGCAAGGCAGTCCGAGCGAGGTACAGGGGCTGCCTTGCCACAGGGCTTTGTGGCATCCTTAGAGGCTCAGTGGATTCGTTGGGGAGAGGTTGGGAATTGGTTAGGGGAGGTTGGGACGGTTTGCGGGCGACTCCGGAACGCCCCCTTCGCAGGGCTCAGTTTGGAACGATCGGGAGTATGTCATGATGCGGCCTCGCGAGGCAGAACTGTCAGGATAGCGATCGCGAATTTTTTCTTCGGAGTAACAATATCCTTGGGCCATCATGACTTGGTAAAATTTGCGATGGTGATCTCGACCTGGATCGACAATGATAATCTGGCCAGAGTCGCTAATATGGCGATCGATAAAATCGGCTATTATTTGTGGATGTCCCCGTTCATAGAGAATATCACTGCCAATAATCAGATCGAACTTGCCTAATTGCGAATTCGCTTGTGTCCAGTCGCTTTGTTGAAATTTCAGGGGTGGCAGTTGATTGATGGCAACATTTTCCAATAGAAATGATTCCACCATTGGATTATAGTCACTGACGGTAATGTTTCCGCCCCGTTGGTGCAGCACAAGACTAGCCAAGGCAATGCCTGATCCGATTTCCAAAATCTTTTTGCCGCCGATCGGATATTGGCTCATTGCATCGGCAAGTACCAGACCAGAAGGCCAAATCGTGCCGAAATATGACCAAATGGCTGACGAGATCGCTTCCGTGGGCAGGTTGATCTGAGAAGATGGAAGGCTTTCTGGAGCGGGAGATTGATCGCGATCGGCCAAGGTACAAATCTGAAATGAAATATCGCCGATGCAAATAGTTTCAACTTTGGTCTTATAGTTGGCGATCTGAGATTTTGGCATTATTTAGGGTACTTCCAGAGGGTGCGCTATCCCCAGCGTTTGGGAAATGAGCCGATCTGGAAAGGAGCACCGTGTTGTCAGCAGAGCAGAGTCAACAGGGCAAACCAGAAGCCAAAAATTGCATTTCGCAGCTACTAAGTTGGCCTCATCATAGGTTGAGGAGAGTATTGAGTCAACTGACTTTAGGATGATTATGCTGAAACCTAGAATTTACGGGGATTTAGGCATTAGCTAGGAAGGAGATGTAGCATTTACGGTTGTTTAGCAAGAATGTTATCCTAATAATTGAAGGACTTGTTAAAAGAATAGTTGAGAGACTCGTTGAAAGAATTGTTACAGATAAAAGTGGCTGTAGTATTGACTAGCCCTCTATTACAATGTTGCTTAGGGTAAGTCTCTAATACCTATGCACTATTGACCTCCAGTGATCTCAAAGAACTCACTTGAAACTTGGACTCTACGGAAACCGGGATTCACTCTGGATCAGGAGGGTAAAGGCCGTGATGGCAAAGGTCATTTCAGGTTGCGTCGAGAGGTCTTGCTAGTGGCGGAATTTTTCCGACAATTCACTCCTGACAACGCTATACTGGATAAACCCTAGAATATCGTGAACGCAAAATTTGCTTGCTGGGCTGTCTCCAGGGCATCACCCGTGGCTAGAACTGTCGATCGCGAACAATGAACTGTCCTGGCTTTTTAGAAAAATAGTTTGGGTCATTTTTTTGATTTCAGGTAACCCTGCAATAATCTGTATAACAGGCCCTTTAATATGGAATCTACTCAACAAGAAGGTCAACGGAAGTATACCCAGCTTTGTGATTGGCTCTATGGTGACGAAGCAAAATTGCAACAGCTGTTGCGCCAAGAGCAAACCGGACACCCCGAAAAAGACTATTTTTGGTGTGTTAACCAAGTGTGGGGAAAATATCATACCTGGCGGATGGATAGTCGCTTTATCGATCGGCCCCAGGGTGCCATCAGAAAGTAATCTGGCATGGGGCACGGTTGATAAGTAGTGTTCAAGGGGATTAGCGCTCAGTTAATCTTGTAGCCCTTGGCTGAACCGCTTGAGACAGCACCCGCAGCCGAACCGATGCACGCATTGTATCGCTTCCTTGTTGTTACGGAATCCGCTGTAGATTTCAGTAACTGCAATGCTCAGTGATCGTAATGCTCAGTAATTGCTGTACCTCAGTGATTGCTGTACTTTGTTGCGGCAATGGTGGTACGCGATCGTTGATCTAATTCAACGATCGCGTCGAATACCTGCTAACTGACTGAGTAATTGGGGCAGGAGCCAATTGCCAGTTCCTACAATATGCTTAGCTTGGGTGGCGTAAATAGCCTTCATTGTGGGCCATAAGGCTCTGTTGGCTACTTTGGATCAGCAGGAGGGGCAAAAACAACAGCAGTAGATAGGGTTGCATGGCAATAAACCCAAGCTGCTGGATAAATGGGTGCGCCAATTGCCTAAGGGTGATTTGAGCCATGCGAATCCTACCTACACCGAAAGCCGTGTTCCCAAGAGAGTGGGGACTATCTTACCTGCAAGAACGGCAAAGTTACGATCGGCTTTCAGATGAAAATTTGTACCAACGCTCCTTGGGGTGGCTACGATCGAGATGAAATTGGTAGAGGTTACTGAGGTTGCACGATCGTCTTTCACTGCAACCTCAGGGCTTGATTACTCAATTACTGGTCCGAATAGGCATCTGCTCCATTCATGTTGGTAGGGTAACTGGCAAAAATGGGCGGGTCAGCCTAGCGGAAGACCTAGCGTGCGACTAAACCATTCGCCGATCGTGGGAGATTGGAGATCGAACCACTACTTACTAGGCGACCCCCTTCCCGGAGACGGAATGTTGTGATGGTGCCGTTTCCGGTATTTAGCGAGCTTAAGAAGCGACCATTACGACTAAAAATCATGTCGATCGGGCCACTCCCTGTGCCTGTGCTTGCAGTGACCCCATCGGCATTCAAGGCTTTTAATGCACCATTGGGCAGGATTTTAAACCCAGACAGAGTCCCACTAGCAGTATTACTGGTATAGGCATATTCACCATCCTTCGAGACCACAACCCAGCAGGCCGCCGTTTGGTTGGTTTTCGCCGCAGGGGTAATAGTCTTTAAGCGCCCGTTGTTGAATAGGTTGTAGGACGAGATTGAACTCCCATTGGGCGCACCGCCAACTGCCTCAGACACCAACAGACGTCCCTTACGATCGAAGGCAAAGCCGAAGGGGGTATTTGCGACTGAGGGATTACTAATGCGATTGCCAAGATAGCCAACATTACCATAGTAAATGACTGGAAAGGTTGCAATTTGGTTGGTGCTCTTTTCCGTCACGACCACAAAACTACCATCGGGGGTAAAGCTGACTTGGGCGGGTGCGGTTCCTTGGCCACTGAGGGGCCGTCGTGAGTCAGGCAATTGCACAAGTTGTCCAGAACTGTATAAACGGAAGCCAACAATGTCATCACTACCAGCATTCAGAACATATACCGTCTGGTTTTGCACCGCAATGCTGACAGGACGAGTGCCCCCAGAGGAAACTTTATTGACCAACACAGGCTGATCGCCATTGAAGCGAAATACGGAAATCTCATTGCTTCCTGCATTGACCGCTAACAGCAAGCGTCGATCGCGGGTTAATGCCAAGCCTCCTTGATTACCCAGCCCGCTGCCCGAACCTTTTCCCCCAGTAGCCGTTGTTCCGATCGCTTTCAGCGACCCATCTCTCATTTGTTGAAATGCTAGAACTTGATTTACATCAGTTGCATTACTGGCGGTATAAAGAACACCAATTGCGTCATTGTACGGCTGCGCGATCGCGCCTGATGCTGAAGTCGCTATGATCAGTGCAGTAAAACTGAGTAAAAATGTACGACGGTTTTTCATTTTGTATTCCTTGTATTGAATCTAAATTGATGTAAGTGATGTCTTAGTATCAATACAAATTAAATTTATTTTTGGATTTATATTTACAAGATTTAGATTTTACAAAATGCTTCTAATAACATTCTCAGAAAAACTTAGGGTATGCTATCAGTAATGTAACGATCAGTGATAGGAAATTAATTGAAATAGTGATGCGGGAGGGATTGAAAAGTAGAGTCCCGTAAAAAAGCAGAGGGTGATAGCATTTCTGTAACCCTCTGCTATGGAAACAGCATTGAAATGGAAACGGCATTGAGACAGGGTGATCCCTACAGCTTCCCTACACAGGCAACCCAACGATCGCGCAGCCTAAGCCGTCAATCGCATAGCTATGGGCGAGAAGCCCTAAATCGATTGTCCCTGCATGACCATTTCTCCCGCAGGAAGTACATTGGTCTGTTCGTCTTCTAGCGTGACCCCGACTTGAGTGGCCTGCCGCCAACGATCGACAGGAACCTCCATGACGACTTTGCCATTGGCTTCTGGCACAAACTGCACACAGGAAACCTTCTGGCCCTGTACAACGGCCCAGAGATGATAAATTTTGCCCGTTGGTGGCGGTGGCAAATGTTCAATGACCAAGAGTGCCTGTTTTTTCTGCGGTACCACGAATATTTTGCCCGCTGCTCCTGCCACCGGCCCACTGCCTTGCATGGTCAATGTGCGTCCCTGGGTGGCTGCCAAGGTCGCCATTTGTTCTTGCCCATTTACTGTTTGCTGTAAGTTAGCAATCTGATGCTGGGTTGCGGTTAGTTGTTCTTGGAGTTGATAGGTTCGTAGACCCAAAGCAGCCACCAGCGCGGCGGCGATTCCCCCCGCGATCGGTAACCCATGTTTTCGAAAGAACGGCAAGCGGCGCGATCGGGCTTGGGCTAAATCCACAGCTTGATCGGGTGCTTTGCCGACTCCATCTTTGCCGACTCCATCTTTACCGACATTCTGCGCTGCTACTAGCGCCTGTGCTTCTACCTGCTCTGGAGTCTTGGCCACGGGCGATGCTTCTGCCATCGCTGCGGTTAAAATTTGGCCTTTCAAACGTTCAGGCGGTTCGACATCTGGTAAACCTAATGGCAACAATGCCAGAATATTTTGCAGTTCTTCAAGCTGGGTCACCGCATCAGGATTATCTGCCAAATAACGCTGTACCTGGATCATTTCCTCGGAGGAAAGATCACCGAGAACGTAGCCTGCCAGCATTTCTGACCAGTCTTGTGAGTGTTTCATGGTCTTACTCCGCTAAGTCGTGTAACAGTTCGCGTAATTTTAAAAGTCCCTGGCGCGATCGGGATTTGACAGTTCCTAGGGGAATTCCAGTGCGTTTGGTGATGTCTGACTGGGATAGACCTTCATAATAGGCCATTTCTAAAACCGTTCGCTGGGCTTCTGGTAGGGCTTGCAACGCCTGACGCACGCGATCGGATAATTCCGTCAATGATGCTTGAGCCAATGTTGGACTATCCCCAGACTCTAACGTTGCAATCCGACTAAACCGTTCGACCATACTTTGCTGAGATTTTGCTGAACGTATGCGATTCAACGCCCGCGATCGGGTCATGACCGACAGAAATACCGTCATTGTGCCGCGTTCTGGATTGTATCGTTCCGGCTTTTGCCAAACGGCCAAAAACACCTCTTGGGTTAAATCCGCTGCTGCATCCTCAGTTTTGAGCATTTGCAAAGCGAGTTTATAAACTAGATGGCTGTAACGATCGTACAGTATTGCTAAGGCTGTCGGCTGCCGCTGACACAGTGCTGTCAGCAATGTCCGATCGTCTTGGGCTGAAGAATTTACCTGTTCGGGCCATTGCATCATGAGAGAAACCATAGGACACCGTCAACGACATAATAAGCACCCGCTGTCAGCAATACAAGGCTGCCAACGCGCATGACCCAATTCGATCGCTGCAATAGCCAACGACTTTGTTTCACCAGCCCTGTGAATAAACTGGCTAAAAAAATCACCATCGTATAGCCGATCGCGTAACTGACCATCGTCAGCCAACTGATCCACTGGGACCCGGTCGCCGCCGCTGCTGCTAAGACGGCAAATAAGACCGGACTGGCACAGGGAGAACTCACCAGGGCAAAGGTAAACCCGACGCCATAGGCTCCAGGAATCGGCAATTCCACTTGCGTTTTGGGCAGAGGCAGATGGAACCAGCCGGCAAAGCTGGCTCCCATCAATAGAACGATCGCGCCCACCAGTAGATTGATATACCCTCGGAAATCCACAAACACCGCCGCCGCCAAAGATGCAAATAATCCTAGGAGGCTAAAGGCGGTAATTGCTCCAGACACAAACCATAGGGCCTTGGTCAAAGCGTCCCAGCGGGATTTCATTTCCAGCGTACCGATGTAACTGAGATTAATTGGTAACAAACCCAGAATACAAGGAGAAACGCTAGCAATTAATCCCCCGACAAAAGCTGCAGGCAACAGCCATCGCTGCCCAACTTCTTGGGACTCGAACCACTGTTGATACTGAGTCGATAGGTCCAAAATGACCTGTTCTAAGGGCTGCCAAAGGTGGACAAATTGCTTTGTCAGGAGGACAATCAATGCGGTTCCGAAGGCTAAACCGATGAATTTCACGATAGGTAATCGTAAAAGGTTCGATCGTTTGACTGCCATGATTAACGCACCTGTTTAATCGCTTGTTGCAAAGCCGTTTGATAATCTTTTAAATTACCGTTGCCCCGGAATTGCTGCAGAATCTGTCCGGTGGCTGGATCAACGATCGCCACTAGCCCGGTTTGGGATTTATTTGACTGAAAGAAGCTATTTAAGCCCAATTGCTTCGCTTGATTTTGAGCTGACTGGGTCGAACCACGATCGCTCACATCAAAGGACACAAAATTTGCTTTACCCCGGTATTGCTGCTGAAGTTTGGACAATACGGGCGCAACGGTTTTACAAGCGGGGCACCAATGAGCGTGGACATTGACCACCACAGGTTTTCCCTGCAATTGCCTTGCCAAACTGCTATTTTGAGCAATCAGTACAGGGGCTTGCGGCAACATCGCCAAGCTGGGTTGTGTAGCCGCCGCGATCGCGACCCAACCCACTGTTCCCAGAACAGCCGTACCGAGCACAGTTGCAGCTACGATCGAAAAATCACGATTCATGAAGTCACGATTCATTGTCTCACTCTCACTTTTAGGGACTGTCAGACCAGCCTTGCGGTAGCGCTGGTATCAAAGTTACACAGCATCCCAGTGATTGGATTAATGTGGATTCGATGAATTCGTGGTGCGGCTCGATCGTTGGGGCTGCTGCCCAGTCTAGAACGTTCGATCTTGATTGGACGATCGGGCGACTTTTCCTTTTAACTAATCATCATCATGATCAGTCGGAAGCTTGTTGCATCAGCTCTTGGACGGTTTGCAGCAATTGAGGATTCCCATGCTCAATACATAAGTTTTCGGCAGTTTGTAAATCTTTTAAGCCACTCGCCCGATCGCCCAGCCGCAGCAGTGCAACTCCTCTGAGATAAAATCCATGCTCATCGTTGGGATCGATTTCGGTAGGAGTGCTGCCGCTAGAACCACTATGAATCGCGTGACTGAGGTGTTTAGCTTGTTTAAAGTCTGCAAATGCGCCGTTGGTATCTTGGAGATCATATTTTGCATTGCCCCGCCCGTAGTAGGCAGGTAAGTTGGCCTGATCAAGCTTAATCGCGTGATCAAAATCTGCAAGGGCAGCGGAATAATTTCGCGATTGATACTGGACGGCTCCGCGATTGTAGTAGGCATTAGCACTCGGGTTGAGGCGAATCACCTGGGTAAAATCGTCGATCGCTTGGGTGAGATTGCCTACATAGCTACTGATTGCAGCCCGCATAAAGTAGAAAGCATCCAGATTCGGGTTAATTTGAATGGCTTGGGTGAAATCGTTGAGAGCGTGATCTAAATACTGGGGGTCAGTTCTTCGCCAGAAAGTATAGGTCATACCCCGGATAAAATAAGAAAGGGCATTTTGAGAGTCAAGATCGATCGCTTGATTGCAGTATTGGATTGCCTTGGAATAATCACCTAAAGTTTGATATGCCGTGCCTAAACTCTGGTAAGCTGCAACGCATTGGGAATCTTTAGCTGTGGCTTGGATAAAGCACTCGATCGCTTGTTGAGAATGACCTCGACGTTCCCATTCCTGACCTTCTGCCACATAGGCCAAAGCAACTCGCTGCACAACATCTCGCTGAGATAGGAATGGAATGGTGAGAAGTTGTAAGCCATCCGTTGGAACTTTGACGTCATCAATTTTGGTATAGATTGGAAATAAATTACCAATTACAATGACAGCATTCGCAATATAAAATACAATCCCTGGGAAAAGTAAGGTATTAGCAATGGGATGAAGTACAAGGTTTTGTGGCAATTGCATCAGTCCCAGAATCATCAAAGCATTCGCCAACGGCCCTGCTAAGATAACTATAAATAACCGCGATCGATACCATGAAATAGACTTAGTCGATAAAAGTGTAATTCCTCCCGCTAGAATTGTTTTAACTTCCCAAAGAAAACCTAGAAACTGGAATGTCCAACGGGCTTTCCCCGTTCCAAGCACAATTTTGCTGACCTGCATTCCCACTAAACGAGCGGTGATTGCATGGCCTAACTCATGGGGTAGCGTCATGAGAACTATCATGACCTGCAATAGCAAAACATTCCCCAGCACCCAGATTAAGGGTCCCCAACGCTCAGATTGAAAGAGTATGAAAACGAAGCCAGCGATCGCAGGTATCCACAACCAATTTTCTAAATTCGATGCAATTTTCAAACGATGGTGGTTTATGGAGATTTCAGCCTTACTCATAGTGATGATTGGCTCATTGTGATAATTTGCTGGTTGATCCCTAATAATCATGATTTGATTAATATTGAAAATTATGACAACTCTGTTTGTTTTTTAACTAGATTTTTCCAACGAGTAGTGATGCATTGCCTCATCAATTTTAAGCTAGGGCAAATTTATAGCTTGGTCTAGTGATAGCTCCCTAAACCCGCTAGAATTGATCAGCAATTTTGAAGCTAAGCTTTGTTCAGCCCTTGTGTCCTATGCCTGATCCCAAATCTGAGTCCACGGCGGATCAACAGTTCAGTTTATTTGATTGGGGGAATGCGGAAGCGGAGGAGGAGGCGAATCCTACCACCTCTTCTGCCCAGTCTTCAGCGAGCCAGCCGTCCCCCCCAGTGGCTTCAGCGGCCACACCCGTCCCGTCAGTTCCGGCATCCTTTGATCCAAGCCAAATTCCGACCAGTGCTCGTATCCCCATTCCGGCAGGCACCTACGGGTCTATGGCGGAAATTAAGGCCCATTGTTCGGAGTGTCAGCGCTGTGACTTGGGTGCAACGCGGACGAATGCGGTGATTAGCCGAGGCAACCCCAATGCCCTCATCATGATTATTGGGGAAGGGCCGGGGGAAAATGAGGATCTCACGGGACAGCCCTTTGTTGGGAAAGCAGGTCAGTTGCTGGACAAGATTTTGGAGTCGGTACGGCTGACGGAAGACGACGTTTTCATTTGCAATATCGTCAAATGCCGTCCACCGGGGAATCGCAAACCTGTACGGGATGAGATGAATGCCTGCCGTCCCTACTTAATGGAACAAATTCGACTGGTGGATCCGAAGATTATTATCATGGCAGGGGCGTCCGCGATCGAAGGATTGCTGAACGAGAAAAACGTCAAAATCACGCAGATTCGCGGCCAGTGGCGGGACTGGGAAGGGCGAGCCTGCATGCCTGTGTTCCACCCGTCCTACCTGCTACGCAACCCCTCCCGCACCCAAGGCAGCCCGAAATGGCTCATGTGGCAGGATATTCAGGAAGTGCGCCGGAAATTTGATGAATTGCAGTCAGCACTGTAAGGCCCGCTGGCTCAGTGGGGAAGGGTGTAGAGGGGGGCGGAGGGTAGGTGATTGCTTTGCCAGTTGCTTTTGGGGTCTTAGGGATTTGCAAAGAAATAATATCCCCTCTTCATTCCCCTACCCTCCTACCCTTTTACTCTCCTACCCCCTACCCAATTGGGATTTTATTGATGCGCGGTTCCCTTAGGGGATCGTTGGCGATCGCACTTTAAGAGAGACTATTCTGGCAATTTGATGGGTAATTGTAGGATTTGGGCGATCGCTTGAATCTGTTGAGTGAATGACTCAGGCTGGGGCAAATGTTTGAGGATGGGCAAAACGGTGTTTAGGATTGCAAAGAAGTAGGCTTTGATGCGATTACTTCGCCGTTTGTCGGGCTGGTTCACTTCGATCGTCAAATCTTCCAGGTAAACGCTGACCAGTTCCCGACGGTTGGGGGGGAGGTGCTCTAGGGTGGGGGTGATGGCTGTAATGTGCTGAGCGAGGGTGCTGTAGTTGAGGTTGAGGTCAGAGCTATGGTCAGAGCTACTGTGACTAGCCTCGTTAGCAGACGCCCGATCGACCACTGGGATGGAAGACGGTGCGGTGTTGGAGATCGTTGCGCTAGTCAGTGGGACAGTAGGTTGAGCCGTTGAAAGGACAGCCTGGGTTGCTTCGGCTTGGGCCAGTGCTTGTTTGCCCTCCGAGGTTAGATAGGCCCGAACAATTTGAAACTCGCGGGTAAAGTTATCGTAGACCTTTGCTATTTTGAGGTAGCCGTCGTCGGAAAGGGTGTTGAGGTAATAGCTGAGTAACTGCATGGAAGACCCAACGGCGGTGGCAATGTCTTCGCCAGTCATGCTGCCTGCATCAATGACCCGTAGGATTTTCAGTTGTCGATCGTTGAGTACAGCCATAGGGTCACAAAAATCGGTAGATTTTCGAAGTGTTGATCTTGCAGCTTTTCAATGGTACTCAATTTTTAGCCTAGATCAGGATTCTTTACGGTTGGTGTGGATTTTAGTGGTAACGAGTTTGACGGGCTGACGAGCAATGAGTTTGCTAGTCGGGAGATGCGGCAGTCAATCGACCCGCGATCGTCGATCGCAGACTGCTCAAACTGCATAAAAAAGCGGCCAGTAAAGTTCTGACCGCCAAAGTTGACTATTGATGGTTACTCGTACCAAGTGGATTCTCTCAAAGTCCCCGGATTAAGGAGGGCTTTAGGGGATCACCATGGGTTGCCATTACCAATTGATTTGGGATTGCCCATGTGTATGACCCAATGGGATTACTTGCTCCACTTAGGCACCATGTTGGTGGTACCTGCATAAACTGCCAGATCGCCCAGTTCGTCTTCAATGCGCAACAGACGGTTGTATTTTGCAACCCGTTCACTGCGGCTGAGGGAGCCCGTTTTGATTTGTCCGGCACGGGTCGCCACAGCCAAATCCGCGATCGTGGTGTCTTCAGTTTCACCAGAACGGTGGCTGATGATCGATCGGAAACCATTGCGAGCACCTAGGTCGATCGCTTGCAGCGTTTCCGTGAGTGAACCGATTTGATTGAGTTTGATCAAGATCGAGTTGCCTGCTTTTTGGTCAATGCCTTTTTGCAAGCGGTCAACGTTGGTCACAAATAAATCATCGCCAACCAGTTGCACATGACTGCCAATCTTCTCAGTCAGTAACTTCCAGTTTTCCCAATCTTCTTCTTGCAGTCCGTCTTCAATGGAAACGATCGGGTATTCCCGCGTGAGTTTGGCTAGGTAATCGATGGTTTCTACCGGGGTGTGAGCCTTGCCATCAAAGTGGTATTGGCCGTCTTTATAGAATTCACTGGAGGCGACATCCAGGGCGATCGCCACTTGCTCACCGGGCTTGTAACCAGCCTTTTCGATCGCGGTCATCAGTAGGTCTAGGGCCGCTTGGTTAGAGGCGAGGTTGGGCGCAAACCCCCCTTCATCCCCTACACCTGTCAGAGAACCTTGATCTTTCAACACCTTGCTCAAGGCATGGAAGACTTCAGCTCCCCAACGCAGGGCTTCCCGGAAGCTGTCAGCACCAACGGGGACAATCATGAACTCTTGGAAGTCCACGTTGTTATCTGCGTGGGCACCACCGTTGATCACATTCATCAACGGCACGGGCAGGAGATTGGCCAAGGGGCCACCGAGGTAACGGTAGAGGGGCAAACCTAAGCCCTCAGCCGCTGCTTTAGCTGTTGCCAGGGAAACAGCAAGAATGGCGTTAGCTCCCACATTCTTTTTGTTGGAGTCTGAGTCTAGGCCGATCATGAGGCGATCGACCAGTTCTTGATTCAGGGCATCAACGCCAATTAATTCGGGAGTAATGATGGTTTTAACATTTTCAACAGCTTTGAGAACACCCTTACCGCCGTAACGCTTGGGGTCTTCATCACGCAGCTCGTGGGCTTCAAATGTGCCGGTGGAAGCGCCACTGGGTACCTGTGCTAGACCTTTTGCGCCGTTGATTAGTTGAACTTCGGCTTCAACGGTAGGACGCCCTCGGGAGTCAAGGATCTCTCTCGCAGAAATCATCTCGATCGCGGTATCTGACGCATCAAACATGTCTGGTAAACCTCTGAACTCAGCTTTTCGGTGGGTTAGGGAATTCTCAATGAACCATCGCTTAGAATACGACCTAATGGCCAGTTGGGAAAGAGTGCTGTTCACGAGGGGACGTTGCGGGGATCAAGATTGGCTTCAAGTGGGTATGGTTTCGCTAGTGTACAAGGATTTGAGACAGATTGTCTGTTCGTAGCTGACAGTAGCGGACAGTAGTAGAGTGATTGCAGTAGTTGCAGTGCAGTAGTAGCTTGACAGTCCCAGCCTGATAGCCTGATAGTCAGAACCTGATTGTCCCAGCCTAACAGCGGGAAAAGACAGGTATAGACAAGGAGAGATGAACGGCGAGCCGTTGGGTCTCATGAGGTAGAGGGTTTTAGAATATAGGCGTACGTGATTGGAATGGTAGGAGAGCGCCATGCGTTTGTTACATACGATGCTGCGAGTGGGTAATCTGGAGCGATCGCTGAAGTTCTACTGTGAAGTACTGGGAATGAAGTTACTGCGGCAGAAGGACTATCCCGGCGGAGAATTTACCTTAGCGTTTATTGGCTACGGCGATGAGGCTGACCATACTGTCATTGAGCTGACCTACAACTGGGGGCGGGAGCAGTACGAGTTGGGCGATGCCTACGGTCACATTGCGATCGGCGTAGATGATATCTACAAGACCTGTGAAGACATTCGATCGCGGGGGGGCAAAGTAACGCGGGAGCCGGGGCCCATGAAGCATGGTTCCACAGTCATTGCCTTTGTGGAGGATCCGGACGGATATAAGGTAGAGCTGATTCAATTGAGCCGTCAAGGGGGCGCTAAGGAAGAGGTTGCAGCTACGGTATAAACCTGGTTTATAGACGTATTTTGTCGCCTAGAGTTGAAAGATTTGTTTGTAGATTTGAGAAATCTGTTGAGAGATTTCTCAAATCTAGGCGGCATGATTGTGGTCAGTCGTCTGCTGCGGTTTACAGAGGCTGTTGTAGGGGAATGGTAATCCGGAAGGCGGTTCCTTGACCCAAGGTAGAAATACAGTCTAGGGTGCCGTGATGCTTCTCTGCCACAATCTGATGACTAATGGAGAGTCCGAGTCCAGTTCCTTGGCCCACTGGCTTTGTGGTAAAGAATGGATCAAATAAATGGGCTTGAATCTGTTCTGGAATTCCACCGCCGTTATCCACAAACTGAATGATCGCGTTACTGTTGTCTAAATGGGTTTCAATCTGAATCGTGGGTTGAGGACATTTTCCGGCTTCGTAGGCTTCTTCAAGCGCATCGATCGCGTTGCTGAGGATGTTCATGAATACTTGATTCAGTTGTCCAGCATAGCAATACACAGAGGGCAATGGGCCATAGTACTTGGTGACGACAATTTCAGGGCGATCGGATTTTGATTTCAGACGGTTCTGCAAAATTGTCAGCGTGTTATTCAAACCTTGGTGCAAATCAACTTCTTGAAGTTCCGTATCGTCAAGTCGAGAAAAATTACGGAGTGACAGGACAATTTCTCGAATGCGATCGGCTCCCACTTTCATAGAAGACAAAATCTGGGGCAAATCTTCCACCAAATAATCAAGATCCACTTCTTCAATTAAGCTGGCTAATTCCGGGGGTAGGTTCGAATAGCTAGCTTTGTATTGCTTAATGACCCGCAGCAAATCCTGGGTATATTCGCTGGTATATTTCAGGTTGCCGTAGATGAAATTAACTGGGTTATTGATTTCGTGGGCAATTCCAGTGACCAGTTGCCCTAAACTGGCCATTTTTTCGCTTTGTAGCATCTGGACTTGGAGGCGGTTGATCTGCTCTTGCAAATGCTCTAGTTCGATCGTCTCGTTCTGGCTCGGTTCCGCAGAGCTTTGCACAGTAGAATTTCCACTGGCACTTTCACTGGCACTTTCACTGGCACTTTCACTGGCACTTTCACCGTCATCTCTATCGTCACCTCGACTGTCACTCCCAGTAGCGTTTTCAGAAATTAACTTCACGGAAATTAAATCTGAGTCAGAGCAGGTATCTGAGCTAGAAGCCGCGATGGCATAGGTTGTCAGCAAATAAATTGTTTGACCCAATTCATTACAAATGGGAATGGTCGTGCAGTCGAGCAACTGAGAAATCCCTATCCATCGAGGGGTGACCCATTGGGTAAAAGCAACAGCGTTATTTTGTCGTAGAGCCGCGCGATCGTACTCATTCAAGCTTTCTGCCTGTTCAACAGGGAGCCAGTCTCCGGTGTGCTCCCCCATTAACGCGGCCCGTTCTCTGCCGAAGAGAGTTGCCGCTGCTTGGTTCCCGATTAGGCATTGCAAGGTTTTCACATCCTTGATGACGATCGCCGCTGTCGTCATTTCTAGAAGAGTTGTCAATAGGTGATTGATTTCTCCCTGATTACAGAAAATTTGGGCAGCTTTAGCCGCTGAAAATAGCGGGGTTGAGCAGGAATCAGGAACTAAAATCTCTGACATATGACCTCATCTATGGCAGTGAGTGAGCAACGATGGAAGATGAGCAAAGAGATCAGTTAGGACAGAAGTATCTCGTTGAATCACCCAGTTATTTAGCAAAGATCAATTCCCTGACTTCTGGTATTTGTAAAAGACTCCATTGGGGAGTCGAGTCTTATATTCAAAAAAAGAATTAGTTTTTCAGAACCAATCTAATAGCTGAGATAGCAACGCTTTACCTAATGACTAAAACCTGTCTAAGGTTCTAGGGAGTGCCCCGTATAGTTGAACAATCAACCCAAAAGTGAGGTTATGTTCTTCGAAATGACTGGTTGTATTGGAACGAGCCTTGAATAACTGAATATTGAATTTAAAGTTAGAATTCCACAAAACAGCCCAAGTTGAACAATTAATCGAAAAGAAACTAAAAGGTTTTGAGAGAAGCTGAACTTTTTCTCTAGTTTAATCCTTCGCCAACTATTGATTACACAATAAAGGTGAAAAACCAGAAAGATTTGGCAGTTAAAATTGTCTAGGAAAGCGTGATTTCAGCAAACAATCGGGCTGGTAAAGATGATTAACTTCGCTTCAAGACGAAGGATTTATCTGACTCTTATGCTAAATAACAATAGCTGGGGATAATACCGTTGTCTACCCTATTTTGATTCTGATTAAAACTCTGTATATTGCTCAATCAACTGACTAGAAAAAAGTAGATCGTGATCACAGTTATTTTGTGATCACGATCGCAATCTGTAGAGTAAATGTATACCTGCTAACAGTTGATGATCGACACACTAATCGACACACTATCGGCAGACCGGTTGAAGCATTTCTCCCGTTAAGCTAAAGGGACGCACTTCAGTAATTTTGATGGGAATAATCTGTCCCTTGAGTGTTTGAATATCTCCGTTAAAGAAAGCAAGCCGATTGCCTTGGGTTCGTCCCATAACTTGGGTGGCGTCCTTGGGGTTTTGATCCTCAACGAGTACTTTTTCCACACGACCTAGATAGCGTTGCGATCGCTCAGCAGCTTTTTGAGAAACCAAATGGTTCAAGCGTTGCAGGCGATCGGCTTTGACCTCTTCGCTCAGTTGATTGTCCCAAAGGGCTGCGGGGGTGCCGGGGCGGGGGGAGTAGGCGGCGGTATTCAACAGGTCAAAGCCAATGTCATCCACCAGTTTCAGTGTATTTTGGAACTGCTCCTCCGTTTCTCCGGGGAAGCCCACGATCGCGTCGGCACTGATGGCAGCATCGGGCATGTAATTGCGGACTGTTTCGATAATGCGGCGATATTTTTCCTGGGTGTAGCCTCGGGACATGGCTTTGAGGACATCGTTATCCCCCGATTGGAAGGGAATATGGAAGTGCTCACAGACCTTGGGCAACTCGGCACAGGCTTTGATCAACCGTTCCGTGAAGTAGCGGGGGTGGCTGGTGGCAAAGCGGATACGATCGATTCCAGGCACATCGTGGACGAAGTAGAGCAAATCGGTTAAGGTGTGCAGGTGCTGACCGTCGGGTTTACTACCGGGTAAGTCGCGACCGTAGGCGTCAATGTTTTGCCCCAGGAGCGTCACTTCTTTGTAGCCTTGACGCCCCAGTTCTTCCATTTCAGCCCGGATGGCTTCGGGGGTACGAGACTGTTCCACCCCGCGTACACCGGGTACAACACAATAGGTACAGCGCTCGTTACAGCCGTAGATAACATTCACCCAAGCCGTGACCAAACTATCCCGACGGGGTTTGGTGATATCTTCCATAATGTGCACAGGCTCGGTGGCTACCACCTGGTTGCCGTTAAACACCTGCTCCAGCAAGCTGTCTAGCTGATTGGCATACTGCGGCCCCATAACTAGATCCAGCTCTGGTACGCGGCGCAAGAGCTGCTCGCCCTCTTGCTGGGCCACGCACCCTGCCACGATTAAGGTCAGATCAGGCTGTTCCTGTTTGCGCTTGGCCTGTCTGCCTAGGTAGGAGTAAACTTTCTGTTCAGCATTGTCGCGAATCGTACAGGTGTTGTAGAGAATCACATCGGCTTCATCAGGTTCCTCGACTGCTTCAAAACCCATGGTTTCCAGAACGCCTGCCATGCGTTCGGAGTCGGCTTTGTTCATTTGGCAACCAAAGGTGGTGATGTGATAACGACGCGCCATTGCTGAAGAGGTTTTCTGATAGAACAGTCCTCTATTCTAGGCAATTTTTGGGGCGATCGCTTAGGCAACTTGCAGGGCCGGAGGATAAATCTTGGGAGCCGGTAGGGCTAAGCCACAGTCTTCCAGATGTTCAATGAGGATATGCAGTGCTTGTTGGCCGTGGTGAGCCGCTTCGGCAAAGGTGTGCCCGGTGGCGCAGGGTTGATGAACGATGCCTTCAAAGTCAGGCAAAAAAACAACATAACTTTGTTGCAAGGCAGACCATTGGATAACCATCGTATAGGGATTGTGCATGATGTAGTTGCCCTAAAATTGCATTTGCGTTGTCTTAAAGTTGGCTTGCAGATGTCTTTCAGTTCTCTTGAAGCCGCGCTGGATTCTGGAGGCTAAGGGAATCAATCAGGGTGGAGCATGAAGATTACCACCGAGCAATGGCTCTGCTACTTGCTTCCTTCAGCCGTTTGGAGGGGATATCCGGCTTGCTATCCAGAAACTCACCCAAAATCAGCACTCCTACGGACGAGTTAGTGGGGTTTTATGAGATTTTGTGAAGTTAACAAACATTTTTTGCAAGAGATATAAAATAAGAGAGAGAAATGCGAGTAATTTTTCGTAGAGAATAGCGGTCTTGCTCAGGGAAGGATCTGCTCAAAAAATCGTAGACAAATTATTGGTTCAAACTTTTATTGGTTCAAACTTTACTAGAGCGCATGACTAGAGTCGATTTTCCTTGATTTTAGTCTTTCCACAGGGTGTTTCCCCGTCAAAAGGTTTATTCTAGCAGGCGTTTCTGTGGCAAGCGTTTCCATCGCAGATGTTTTGCCATTAGGTATTGTTCCATCGGGTGCTCTCCCTGTTTAACCTCAATTGATTCCAGCTTCCTTGAATGAACGAATGGGTTTGAATGCCCAGACTGGCTGAAGCGAATAGGCTGAGCTGGGTCAAGGGGAGTTGGGTTAAACAGATGAATTGAGTCGAATTGAGTCGAAAAAAGCGCGATCGTGTTGACAAATTGATTCCTTAGAGCATCCTCTGGAGGCATTCCTATGTTCGATCAGTTCAGTGCAAAGCGTCGTCACCTGCTGTCCCAGTCTTGGAAGGTATGGCTAGCAGGCTGGGCGATCGGGGGTTGTCTAATGGGCTTCGTGACAGGTGCCCAAGCGGCAACTTATACCTTGTATGATGGCGCTAAGAATACCGCACCCAGTAGCCAAGGTTGGATGACGGTGCTCAATGGGGCAACTCAAACGGTGGGAAGTGGTGCTACGGTTTTAAATACGACGGTGGGTGGAAACTCGACGCAGGCTGGGTATTCGCGGTTTTCCCAACCCTTTGCCCTCGATCGTAATGTGGGCTATACGCTAGGAATTGATGTGCAGTTGTTAACTGAATCCCATGCGTCGAAGGATCGCGCGGGCTTAAGTGTGACCCTTTTAGGAGCCGATCGATGGGGCTTGGAGTTGGCCTTTTGGGCGAGCGACCCAACGGTGACCGATCGACTCTGGGTACAGAATGATGGGCGTGTAGCGGGTAAACCTCTATTTACCCATGGGGAAGGCACATCGTTTAATCCGACGGTGGCGGTGGTGCACTATGACTTAGCTATTCGGGGCAGCACCTATCGGTTGTATGCCAAGCGGAACTACAGCACCCCGATTTTGACGGGGGCTTTGAAAAACTATTCAGTCTTTGGCTTTCCTTACAACAGTTCTAATTTTCTGTTTTTGGGAGATAATAGCAAGTCTGCTAGCGGTTCTTTCAAATTGGTCAAGGTTGAACTGGCTAATCAGGCGATCGGGTTCTAAAGCTAGCCTTAGCGGAGGATCAGAAACGGTTTGATTCGTTCAATCTGGTTTCGTTCAGTTTGGGAGTGGGGTAAGCGATCGCAGAGGCTGTTGAATTCAGGGGCTGTTGAATTCAGGGGCTGTCAAATCAAACGTCACAGCCTGCGATTGCTGAGATTTCAATCATCATGGGGTTGAGATGGTTGAGCAAGCTGTCTTTGACGATCGCTAAGTTGTGCGTAGTAAACGCCAAGGCCGATCGCAATGAGATAAATGATCGAGCCAATTCCAAAAAAGCAGTTGCCAATCACTTGATCCAATGGGAGGAGCCCCATGTCATCTAATAGCGTATTCCAGTCGTGTAACACGCCTTCTCCACCTAACAGGGGTAATTCCATCGCACTAGCGTCTTTCACGTAGATGGAAACATCCCAGAAATTTTCACCTGCCCAAGCGAGGGCGATCGCGCTGGAAAAACGTTGTCCGGTGATAAAAAAGTAGCTGCTGATGATTGCTGGAATAAGAATTTGATTAAATGAGCCACCAAACACATGCATAAATGGGCCGAATAACATAAAAATAATATGTCCGGCTTCATGGAAAATTAGGTTTGCACCATGGATAAACATCATGATGCGATTGCTCCCGTTGATAAAATCTGCAATGTTATAACTCCAGCTTCCCCATAGACCGTAAACGGCGACTAGTCCGATCGATCCGAGTTTTAGCGGCTCAAAATTAGCTTGCAGAAATGGCAACCACTGCTGTGGATTAGGATTGTTGGCTATCCACTGGGGGAACGAGAAGGCCGATGGAGATCTTGCGCCTTGGGGCGATCCTGCTGGATGGGCAGAGGCTTGGTTGGAATCCATGGTGCGGGAACGCTTGGCTGAGGGGTGGCGTGGGGAATCTGAAAGCGGCGGCGGCGTTGGGGTGAGGGGAAAGGTTTCAACCCAAAGCGGAGATGGCGCAGTCGCTGGCAAAACAATGACGCGCACTTGTTGAATTAAGGGTTTGCCGATCGGTTGTAAGCTCTGATGGATTGTTGGGATAGACACCCTGCGTTTGACCGAACGGCGTAGGATAACCTGAAGTCGGCCCTGCTTTAAATACACCTCAATTTCAGAAGGTTTCAGGTTCAAAGCTTGACTGAGCAGTTGCCCGATCGCGGCAGGATCTCCCTGGCGAGCTTGGAGGATGAGATCGTTCGGCTTCATGGAAAAAAAGAGTAGAGGGTACAGCGATAACCATATGGGATTTAGCATTCCCTGTTCAGTGAGAAGCAGCCTAGATAGAACCGCCCAAGCCAGGTTCTCTTCCAAACTTCTCATCAGACTTTCCATAATTCAACCCCCTAGGCGGAAGGGCCGCAAGCCATAAACCCCAGCGATCGGCAAAAGGCGATCGATAAAAAAAGAGAAGCTCCCAACCGGAACTTCTCTTGATTAATTCAGCAAATCACAACCTCTGTAGGGCAAAGCTAACACAGCAACTTTAGGCGTTACTACCCGCAGCTTGCACCCGTGCACGGGCACGCTTAAAGGCTTGGCTCGCCTGAAGTAATTCTTGGCGATCGGTGCCATTTTGAGCCTTGTTGTAGCGAGCTTCTGCTTCTTCAAAGGCTTTGCGAGCTTCTTCTACGTTGATATCAGATCCTTTTTCCGCACCATTCACTAGAACTGTGACTTCGTTGCTTTCAATTTCAGCAAAGCCACCCATGAGAGCGATCGGGGTCCAGTTTTTGTCTGCCCGAACGCGCATCACTCCAGTTTCTAAGGCTGTTAACAGAGGAGCGTGGCCGGTCAAGATGCCCAACTGGCCGGTTGTGCTGGGCAGAATCACTTCTTCAGCCGTTGCATCCCAAACGGTTTTGTCAGGTGCAATCACACGAACAGTTAAAGACATAGTAGTTCTCCGAACAGTTCTTCAAGTCGTTCTCCAAATAATTGCCAGGATTGGCTGGAGCTAGAGGTTAGCTGAACGTTCGCTCAGTCAACCCCTAGACTCGAATCACTGACTACTTGCCTTCAGCTTTCAGCTTCTGGCCCTTCGCGATCGCTTCGTCGATGTCGCCTACCATGTAGAACGCTTGCTCTGGTAGGTCATCCAGGTCACCGGAAAGAATCCGCTTGAACCCTTCGATCGTCTTATTCAGCGTCACGTATTTACCAGGCGCACCGGTGAACACTTCAGCCACAAAGAAAGGCTGGGACAGGAAGCGCTCAATCTTCCGGGCACGGTATACCGTTAGACGATCGTCCTCAGACAGTTCGTCCAGACCGAGAATTGCAATGATGTCTTGCAGCTCTTTGTACCGTTGCAGGGTGGATTGCACAGCCCGAGCGGTATCGTAGTGGTCGTTCCCCACGATCGCGGGTTGTAGCATCGTCGAAGTAGAATCCAGAGGATCCACAGCGGGATAAATCCCCTTAGCTGCCAAACCACGGGATAGCACCGTCGTTCCATCCAAGTGGGCGAAGGTGGTTGCAGGTGCGGGGTCAGTCAAGTCATCCGCCGGTACGTAAACCGCTTGGATAGAAGTGATGGATCCTTCGGTGGTCGAGGTAATCCGCTCTTGCAGGTCACCTACGTCCGTCCCCAGGGTGGGCTGATAACCTACCGCAGAAGGCATCCGACCCAGCAGTGCGGATACTTCAGAACCGGCTTGTACGAACCGGAAGATGTTGTCAACGAACAGTAGTACGTCTTGCTTGTTGACATCGCGGAAGTACTCAGCCATGGTCAGACCCGACAGAGCTACGCGCATCCGTGCCCCCGGTGGTTCATTCATCTGACCGTATACGAGAGCAATTTTAGATTCTTCCGGCTTGTCAGGGTTGATTACGCCGGACTCAATCATTTCGTTGTAAAGGTCATTCCCTTCACGGGTCCGCTCACCCACACCGGCAAACACGGACACGCCACCGTGCTTAGTTGCGATGTTGTTGATCAGTTCCATCATGATCACGGTCTTGCCCACGCCAGCACCGCCGAACAGACCGATCTTGCCACCCCGACGATAGGGGGTCAGCAAGTCAACGACCTTAATCCCGGTTTCAAATACGGAAGGCTTGGTTTCCAGTTCCGTCAGCTTAGGAGCGGGACGGTGGATGGGCATCGTCTTGGAGACATCCACATGGCCTTTTTCATCCACGGGCTCACCGAGCACGTTGAAGATGCGACCTAGGGTTGCAGTTCCCACGGGGACGCTGATGGGAGCTCCGGTGTCCACCACTTCCATCCCGCGTACCAAACCGTCAGTGCTGCTCATGCCCACTGCACGGACTTGGCTATCGCCCAAAAGCTGTTGAACTTCACAGGTGACAGAGATTTCTTGACCTGCGCCGTTCGTTCCTCGGATATTGAGGGCGTTATAAATAGCGGGCAATTTGCCGCCGGGGAACTTAATGTCAATAACCGGACCGATGACTTGTGTAATGTAGCCAATACTTGCTGCTGTGGTGACCATGCTTACGCCCTACTGTAGGTATTCAGCTTATTTCAAAAACGAATGTGCTCTGAAAGCTATCCCGACTAGGATCCCAGCAGTCAGGGCTAGTCGTATTTGAGATCACTTTCAAGCAGGCTAAATTGCCAAATCCCAGATTACCACTGAAGGGTTACGGATGATTAAGAAGTTCTAAAGTCCGTAGGAAATTTTGCTTAGTGGAGACTGCTGAGGCTGGGATCCAGTGAGGAATGGGGATCCTAGGATTCGCTGCTGAGATCGATCGCCGATCGCACCTGATGCCCAATGTCCCGACGGTAGTACATCCCCTGGAACTGGATTTCCCCCAGAGCCTGGTAGGCTTTGGCAAAGGCCGCATCGAAGGTATCTCCCAGGGCGGTGACCCCTAGGACGCGTCCCCCATCGGTGACGAGGCCCGTTTTTTTCTGGTAGGTTCCTGCATGGAAGACCGTCGCCCCCCAGCCCTCTGCGTCGGAGATGCCGGTGATGGGATAGTCTTTCTTGTATTTGCCGGGATAGCCGCCGGAGGCCGCAACGACACAGGCAGAGACTTGGGGCTTCCAACGCAGAGGATCCACGTCTTCTAATTCACCATTGACACAGGCCAGCATCAGTTTTTCTAGCGGCATGTCTAGCAAAGGTAAGACAGCTTGGGTTTCTGGATCGCCAAAGCGGCAGTTAAATTCGATCACTTGAGGATCGCCCTCGGGGGTGATCATCAAGCCCGCGTAGAGGATGCCGCAATAGTCAATACCCCGTTGATGCAGGGTCGCGATCGTCGGTTCCAGGATTTCCCGTTGCACCCGTTCCATCAGCGCGGGGGTGACGATCGGGGCCGGGGCATAGACGCCCATGCCGCCGGTATTTTCTCCGGTGTCGCCTTCGCCGATGCGTTTGTGATCCTGGGCGGGTAGGAGGGGACGAATGGTTTTGCCGTCGGTAATGGCGAGAACCGAGGCTTCTTGGCCCACCAAACATTCTTCGATTACGACTTGCTTACCGGCATCGCCAAACTGACCACTAAAGCAGGCGTCGATCGCGGCGAGGGCTTGGTCAACGGTTTCTGCGACAGTTACGCCTTTCCCTGCTGCCAGACCGTCGGCTTTGATGACGATCGGAGCGCCTTCCGCTTCCACATAAGCCTTGGCATCAGCGGCATTAGCAAACACTGCGGATTTTGCTGTGGGAATACCCGCCTCCACCATCAATGCCTTAGCCCAGGCTTTACTGGATTCAATTTGCGCTCCGGCACGGGTCGGCCCAAACACTTTCAGCCCTTTGCCCCGCATGTAATCGGTAATGCCTTCCGCAAGGGGCGCTTCCGGCCCAACGACGACGAGCTTGACATTATTAACTAAACAAAATCGAGTAATGCCCTCAAAGTCGTTTTGGGTCATTTCCATATTGCGACATTGAGGTAAGGTGGCTGTACCGCCGTTCCCTGGGACGCAGGTGACCTCCACCTTTTCCGACTGCACCAGTTTCCAAGCGATCGCGTGTTCGCGTCCACCATTGCCAACCACCAAAACTTTCACAGCAGCCTCACTCAACTTGATAGAATCCAGAGCTGGGGTAGATGTAGAGTCAGTTTTTCCCCGTACTTTAATATCACTCTAATATCGATGTACGGGAACTTTTGACAATAACCCAAGGATCAACAATACCATTCTGTGTGGTGAGATGAGGACGATCGTGATGACTCGAGGGCAGAAGCTTAGAAGGATGCAATGGGGGCTGGCTGGCGGGATGGCGGGGATCTGCCTAGCGATCGCAGGGCCGAGCTCAGCGCAACTGCCGACCCAAGTGCTGGGGCCTCAGATTAAAACGCCTCCGAAGCAATCGTCACCACAGAAGCAGCCACCGCCGCAGGAAGATCGATTTCCGCCTAATCCTTTAGAAATCCAAGAACCCGATCCCCTCTTGCCGAAGGGGAAACAACCCCTATCGGCGGCGGAGCGCGATCGCCTACGGGTGGCGTTGGATGGTTTGGCCGCCCAAGGATCGGCCAAGCTCCAGGCGGGGCAGCCCCAGGAAGCCTTTGACCTGTGGAATCGGGAGTTGCGGCTACGTCGGGCCTTGGGCTATCGGGAAGAGGTGATCGCCCTGGGACGAGTGGGGGAAACGGCATGGCAGCAGGGCCAAACCCAGGAAGTGCGCTACATTACCCAGCGGTTGCAACAAATTCAAGCCGAAATTCAAAAACCGCCAGTGCCTACGGATCAAGCTGATCTCACAGAGCTGTTGGGAATTGCCTATCAATTGGTGCGATCGCCCAACTTGGCCCTGAGCGTGTATGAACCGAAGTTAGCCCAAGCGCGGCAGCGGAAAAATGCCCTTGAGGAATTTAATACCCTCAACGAGATTGGCTTGCTGCAACTGAATTGGTTTCGCTATCCCAATGCGGCGCAAACCTACCGAGACTTGTTGGCGATCGCCCGTCAGAATCAGGATGCCAGCAGTGAGGTGCTCTATCTGATCCAACTGACCTATGTCCATGAACAGGCAAAACAGCCGGAACAGGCTGTGCCCTATTTGGAGAGTCTGCTCCAGATTTATAAAGGTCAGCCTGAGGTGTTGCCTGCACTGACACTGCGTTTAGCGGAAAATTATGACGCAGCGGGAAATTTTGACCAAGCTGAACAAAATTATCAAGCGGCCTATACCCTGTCCCAGGTGATTACCCAATCCTCCTATGGCGCGGATGCTTTGCAAAAACTGGGGAAACTTTACCGCCGCAACGATCGCTTGGATGCAGCCATTCAGGTTTACGACTTTTTGGTGGACTATGGGCAGACGATTAATGACTTGTATATCTCGATGAATGCGGCGGATCAACTGGGTCAGTTGCGGCTGTTGCAGAAAGATACGGCGGGGGCGATCGCGGCGTTTCAGCAAGGGTTGCAGTTCGCCCAAGTTTTGCAACTGCGGCCTGAATATTTCAGCAAACGAATTGAGACAGCGCAGAAACCAGCGGATTCCAGTAGCCCAGCGGATAGTCCCAAGGCCAAGCCTACAGCCTCTCCCACGGCTCCTTCGACCCCTTCGACTTCTCCCACGATCGAGGGGCAGAAAAAATCCTAGCGAAATCTATCCAGCAAATATTGCCAAACCTCTCAACCAAAACATCTCAAAACATGTCAAACCCGACCTTCTACGATCGCGCGTGATTACACTGAGAGTAAGTATGGTGACTCGATCGAGTCGTTATATTTGAGGTTTCGTGATTTACATTCATGATTTAGACTCGTGCCTTGGTTCGAGGCCACGAGGGGCAATCTCTTTTGTGTTAGAGATTGCATAGATGTTGGTTCGGGTGTTGTTCGGGTGTCTATCGAGGTGTTTGTACGGGTGTTTGTATGGGTGTTTGTATGAATGTTTGTTGTTTCGCTCTATAAGAAGGCTAAAAACTTATGTTTCGGCGGATTCTTGTCGCGTTGGATCGTTCTGAAAGTAGCCCAGCCATTTTTCAGGAAGCCCTCGGTTTGGCACGATCGATGGGCGCAACGCTGATGCTGCTACACATTGCCAGCGTTTTTGAAGATGGTTATAGTGCACCGTTTTATCCTGGGGTCGATGGAATTTATTCCACTATCCACGATGAAGTGATCAAAAGCTATCTTGTCCATTGGGAAGCGTTGCAAGAAGAAAGCTTGAACTGGTTACGATCGCTCTGTGAGCAGGCAACGGCGGCGGGGGTGCCCACTGAGTTTGGCCAAATGGTGGGAGATCCGGGGCAGGTCATTTGTGCTCAAGCTCGCTACTGGAAAGCTGATTTAATCTTAATCGGTCGCCGGGGGCGTAAAGGGCTGACGGAGTTGGTTCTCGGAAGTGTTAGCAATTACGTGCTACACCATGCGCCTTGTTCAATTTTGACGGTACAGGGTTCCACGATTTGTGCACATAAGCAACCCATAATACAGGAATCGCCAGTCGTGTGATGACCAGCGTGTGATTCCCTAAAGTGTGATGTCTCAATGGTTAAGGGAAGGAGGTTATTCAGCCACCTTCCCTTAATTATTGCATTGAATGCTGTAATGGCTTTTCTGGCTGCGTTGTGGGCTCAGATCGAGAGCATCCCAGTTTTGTAAGGCTTATTTTGAGAAATCGCCATTAAGGTAGGCAGAGCGCTGCTTGAGGACCTGCGGCACATTGGTTTTCTCCCATTGAGCCCCGGAGATTTTGATGCGCCGCCCCACCTGTTTGACGGTGGATTCAATGGCCCCAGAACCGATGAAAATGCCTTCGGCTTGATAATAGGCATAGTTGACAATACGATGACGATGCTGCTCGAGATAAGCTATGAAATTGGTCACACGCTCGTTGTGCCAACCCTCAAACTGTGCAATCAATGCTCTCGATTCCGAAAAGTGACTAGCGGCAGGTGAGGCAGGACGTTATGGTGACTGCCCAGAGAGGAAAAGCCTTTTCAATCTTTGTCTTTACAGCATTTCAGTTTATGTTTCAGAATTGTGGCTATCAGAATCTCCTCATAGCTTGCATCATTACTATTCTCATAAACTCGGCACGGACTCATATTACCTCGGCACCATATGTTTTCGAATTATTACCTCGGGTCACTATTGTCAATGTAGAGTGAAATCCTCCAACGGTTCCAAGTACTTGGTAACTAGCTTTTTAGGCTACATCCTATTTGGTTGCTGGAGTAATATCTAAAACTTATACATCCTCCAGAACTAGCTTCCAGAGCTTCAATCGAAAGATGAGAGAAGTTTAAAGATGCACGATCAAATAGTGCCGGTTTAATAGATCGATACTTTTGCGATATTGATCCGTTTGTTTTCCCAGCATTTAGTCGATCGAGCTTTTAACAACAGCGATCGCTTCATTCTTTCAAGCCACCCCAGGGAAACCAACCCTAGGAGGCTGCAGCAAACCTTCGCCCCCTAGAGCCTCACAGATGTCCCACTATAGATGCACAATCTTAGCCACGATCGCCAAACTATCCTCATACAACAGATCCCGCATCGTACTGCGAAGCTGCTCACTCAACAGATTTTCCGCCTTCTCATCCCCCAAGGATGTCACCTGATTGACCCAGCAGGACTGCGCCCCACCCCCAGACTCCATCCGCATACAGCCTGTCGTCTCCGAACACAGCACCGTACAACAATCTGCCTCCGGATTCGTCGAAGTCAACCGCAAATCTAGCAAATCCCCCACCACCACGCCTGGGTCCGCCGTCGGAATGGCTGCCAACTCCGCCTCGATCGTTTTCCCCATCTCATTCGTAAACGTAATCCGTTGAATATCGTAATCTCCGCCTTCCTTGCTATGGGTTAGCGGCTGCCAATTCAACCGACTCGCCAACCACCCCAAAAACATCATTGCCTGCGTCGGATTGCCCCGCTCATAGTCGATCGTCACCCGATCGATTTCCAACAACCCCTGCCACCGCTCCGGTGCATCAAAAGCTTCCGCCGTCAGTTCCTGCCAAGGAGACAGCCGCCGCCAGTTCAAATCCGCCACCAGCACGCCTTCATCGCGCAACTGTTGCAATCGTGCCAAATCCTGCTCTCCATCGGTCATAAACCGACTCGAATCCACAATCAGCATCGTGCAACTCTTCGCCAGATTTTGGAACAACGCCTGATCCAAATTCGGACTACCCTTCCACCACAAAAAGCTCGGCAATTCACTAATCACCAACGAACTAACCAACCCCGTCACCCGTTCCAGCGCTGGTTCCGTTCCCTTCAGCGTAATGTATTCACAGCACACCAGCGTATTAGAAGCCCGTTTTTGAATCGGACAATAGGCTGAAACCTGAGCGGAAATCCCCTCATCCGACCCATTTCCTGGAAACAGCGAAATAATACGACAGGGGTTCTGTGCGGCGATCACATCCGCCAACCCCGACCCCTGCGCATCCTGACTGTAAAGCGACAGATTGCAGGTATCACCCTCCTGCACATCAATGCCCCGACAGACTGCAACTTCCCGCCGCAACTTATCCAACAATGCAGGCGAAATCTTCCCCGTCACATTAAATCCATAGCGCTGTTGAGCCGCCCGAATCGCCGCATCCATCCGAGGCCCACCAATGCCATCGATTGGCCCCGTGTAATAGCCTAACTCTGCCAACAATTGCTGCGTTTCTTCCGGTTCATACACCACTAATGTGAACGTGGTCGCTTTCATGGCCCCTAGTGTTGAACCATCCGCACTGGGCTGTTCATAGGTTGTCCAGATCGCATCCAGTTCCGCCTGAATTTGTCCGAGGGAGACATCCTTTGGAGCTTGTAAGGGAACAACAGGAGCAGAAGAAATGGGAGTCATAGTGATCAGTGAAGGTAAAGGGTGAAAGTAGCACTCAGAACAAGCAAAGACAATAATCGAAGTAATGAATGACTAAACGAGAATGACTAAACAATTAGAAGTTCAGTTTCATCCGAACGATACATTCCTCATAAACATTGCCTAAATTACACCCCATTACAAACGTCGCCAGCGACGGCCATCTTGGTTAATCAGTTCTTCCGCTTCGTTGGGTTCCCAGGTACCCGCCTCATACTGCGGAATCGAGTTCGGATCAGTGGGCACTTCCCAAGACGACAAAATCGGTGTCACAACCCGCCAAGCCGCTTCCACTTCGTCCGATCGAGTAAACAGCGTCTGATCCCCCATCATGCAATCTAGTAACAGGCGATCGTAGGCATCCCCCCCAGACGACTTACCAAAGGAACTCCCATAGCTAAAATCCATCTCCACCGATCGGCTGCGTAAATCGCCCCCCGGCATTTTCACCTCAAACTTCATGGCGATTCCTTCATTAGGCTGCAACCGCAGGGTGAGAATATTGGGGTTAGTCTGTTTCGCCACCTGTTGAAAAATCAAGTGCGGTACATTGCGGAACTGAATCGCAATCTCACTCACCTTTTTCGGCAGGCGTTTACCCGTACGCAGGTAGAACGGCACCCCCTGCCAACGCCAGTTGTCCACCATGAGCTTCAAGGCCACATAGGTCGGCGTCATCGATTGGGGATTCACATCCTTTTCTTCCCGGTATCCCGGCACCTGTTTCCCCTTCATCCAACCCGCCGTATATTGCCCCCGCACTGCACAGCGATCGAGATTCTCCAAATCCGCTAGCCGCGTTGCTTGCAACACCTTCACCTTCTCCGTCCGAATCGCATCCGCCTCCATGGAGTTCGGTGCTTCCATTGCCGTTAGGCAAAACACCTGCATCAGGTGATTTTGCATCATATCCCGCAGTGCACCGGACGATTCGTAATAGCCCGCCCGATCTTCCACGCCCACCGTTTCGGCAACGGTAATCTGAACGTGATCAATATACTGACGATTCCACAACGGTTCAAAAATTGCATTGGCAAATCGGAAGACCAATAGGTTTTGTACCGTCTCTTTACCAAGATAGTGATCGATCCGGTAAACCTGTTCCTCCCGACAAACCTGATTGACAATGCGGTTTAGTGCCTGGGCAGAACTGAGATCGCGGCCAAAGGGTTTTTCAATCACCAAGCGGGTTCGCTGCGAGTCTTCCAACATGCCCGCATTGCCCAACTGTCGAATTGCCTCCGGGAAAAACTTCGGCGCAACCGATAGATAAAAGACCCGGTTACCCCGCGTCCCCCGCATGCCATCTACTTCTCCAAGAAATGCTTTAAGCTTCTGATAACTCAGCGGATTGTCCATATCACCGGGACAGTAGAACAGCCCTTTGGCAAACTCTTCCCACTGTTCTTCACTGCCAATCCCATCGGAAAATTCCTGAATTCCTTCCCGCATCTGTTCCCGGAAGTACTCATGGCTCCATTCCCGTCGTGCCACCCCCACGATCGTCAATTCCGGGGGCAATTTGCGCTCCCGTTTCAGCTTATAAATCGCGGGCACCAACTTCCGTTTCGTCAAATCACCGGAGGCTCCAAAAAAGACAATAATATTGGGTTCCGGAATGCGTTGTTGTTGAAGACCAACACGCAGAGGATTTTCAAGAAGAGTCACCATAGGAATTGCAAATGAAGGATTGGGCGATCGAAGTTAGAAATATGAACAGAATCGAGTATTGTTCAAACAGTGATCCACAAGTGTGATTACCCATTGAGTCACCATTGCAATAGCTCCGATCCCCCTTCTCCCCCTTATTCAGGGGAGACAGTGAAATTCTTCGAAAGTCCCCCTTTTTTTTGGCGTAGCCTCTCCGAAGGAGATAGGGGGATTTAGGGGGATCAGCACGAATTGCAATAACCAATAAGCTAAATCTTCATCACGGATTCGTCACTAAAATAAAGCAGTCAGCTTTGACACCTCAGCACCTAAACCGTTGCCAACAGATTCACCTTATCTTGGAGCGATTTCATCAATGCTTCAAAGGGTTGAACGAACTTCTCAATCCCATCCGCCAGTAACTCATCCATGACCCGATCGAGGTTAATATTCACATCGGGATCCTGAAGAGCCGCAACTACAGCGTAGGCATCTTCAATGTTTGATTCCACCCGAGGAGCCACATCACAGTGATCTGCACAGGCTTCGATCGTTTGTGGCGGTAAGGTATTCACCGTATCTGCACCCACCAGTTCATCCACGTACATCACATCGCTGTAGTTGGGGTTCTTCGTGCCTGTACTAGCCCAGAGTAACCGCTGTACCTTAGCACCCTTCGCCGCCAACGCCTGCCAACGATCGCTCGCAATAATCTTTTTGTATTCCTGGTAGGCAATCTTTGCATTGGCAATCGCGATCTTACCCTTGAGATTTTCCAGCTTCGATCGTGTTGCCTCAGATAAATCTGGATTTTTGAGTAAGCTATCGAGTTGACTATCAACATTGCTGTCAATCCGACTTAGGAAAAAGCTAGCAACGGATGCAATTTTGCTAACATCTCCACCGGACTCACTCAGCTTTTCCAATCCTGCGATGTAGGCCCAAGCGGTATCAATATAGCTTTGCACAGAGAACAGCAGCGTCACATTGACATTGATTCCCGCTGCAATCACTTCTGTCACGGCGGGCAATCCCTCCGGCGTACCGGGAATCTTGATCATCACATTGGGCCGACCGATCGCCGCAAAGTACCGTTTGGCCTCGGAGATAGTGTCTTCAGTGTTCCGCGCGATCGTCGGGGGAACTTCAATACTGATGTAACCATCTAAACCCTGGGATTGTTCATAAACTGGCATGAAAATATCGCAGGCATTGCGAATATCTTCAAAGATGAGGGATTCGTAAATTTCCATCAAGGATTGCTTCGCCCGAATCCCCGCTTCGATCGCGGCATCATAAACCTTATTCCCAACGATCGCCTTTTCAAAAATGGCTGGGTTAGAAGTAATACCCTGTAAACCACGGGTCTCAATCATGCGTTGCAGTTCACCGGATTGAATCAGATCCCGAGCCAAGTTATCCATCCAGATGCTTTGACCCAATTGCTCAATTTCATAGATGTGCTTCGCAACCGTCGTCATGAGCGCTTCTCCTTTCCTAAATAATTCAATCTGTCTGTTGTAGGGGGATGTAATGAGAATTTACCTAGGGTCTAATACCAATGGATTCTCTGTTTGACTCAACACCATCTGCGAGGAGTTCGCGCGAGTCATCGTATTGGGATCACCGTATTCGAGTCACCGTCTTCATTCCACAATCTACAGGGTCAGAATCAGTACCACCTCATCTACAGTATGCATCCGACGATCGGGAAAATTCTGAATAAAACCTGAAGTTAACTGGAATTCTGAGCTTATCTGCCCCCCCTTTTTCCCTTTTGTTGAGCTCACCCATCCATCCTGAATCCTGAATCGTGGGGCTTTCAACGTTAGTTTCATCATTGTCGGGAGAAAAACACCCAATCGAAAACTCCATTTCAGGAGATTTTCAAGTCATTGCTCCCCAACATATTGCTCCCCAATAACATATTGCAGTGTCCATCCTAAGCTCACTCCCCGGAGTGCCCGTCCTGAATGGCACCATCCCAAAGGAGCTTCATCCTATCTCGAGCGTTCGATTTGCTATGGGGATCGCTTCCTGTTCCCGATCGTGAATAAATGACTCCACCAACGCCACATCGTTTGGACTGCCAATAATTAAGGGAACTCGTTGATGCAACTGAGTGGCTTGCACATCCAAAATTGCCCCATGCCCCGTACTAGCCATCCCCCCCGCTTGCTCTACCAAGTAAGCCATCGGAGCCGCCTCATAGAGCAACCGCAGCTTACCTTCCGGCTTATTCTGAGTGCCTGGATAGAGAAACACACCACCCTGGAATAAAATCCGATGGAGATCGCCCACCATCGCCCCACTGTAGCGAGCGGTGTATCCTTCATGGCGATGCATATAGCGGATGTAGTCACGAATCGGCTCTTCCCATTGCCAGAAGTTCCCTTCATTCACACTGTAGATCGCGCCACTGGCGGGAATGCGAATATTTTCGCTAGACAGGATAAATTCGCCTAGACTCGGATCCAAAATAAAGGAATGGACACCCTGACCCAGGGAATAAACCAAAATCGTGCTGGGGCCGTAGAGAATGTAGCCTGCTGCAATTTGATTGCGGCCTGGTTGTAGTAAATCGCTGGCCGTACCATCTAAATCTTCGCCCACCTGTTTACGGATGGAGAAAATCGATCCGACATTGATGTTGATGTCTACGTTGGAAGAACCATCGATCGGGTCATAGAGCAAGGTATAACGACCGATCGGGCAGTTTTCAGGAATGTAGTAGGGCTGCTCCATTTCCTCGGAAGCCAGCCGACAGACTAACCCACTCTGCTCAAAGACCGAGATGAACACCTCATTGGCATAAACATCCATCTTTTTGACGGCTTCACCCTGCACATTGGTGGTTCCGGTAAACCCCAAAGCGTTGTCCATCAAACCGGCATGGCTCAGCCGCCGTGCAATCAACTTCCCCGCCAAGGCAATCCGACTCATCAGCGCACTCAAGTCCTGAGCCTCCGGCCCAAAACTCTGTAACTGTTGCAGGACGTGGCGAGAAAGCGTCATACAATCCCGATCGAGGGAATATACTTGCTCCGAAACTTGAAACTTCAAACCATTGGAGGGATTCGACATTATTCTCCACTCCTGAAATAAAGGATGTAAAATCTTGCAGCTTTGAACCCGCTTATTTGAACCTGTTGCTGTGAACCGATTTACAAAGATTCATTTAAAAAGGTTTCAAAGGCGCAATCTGGGTGAGAGTCATCACTTCGATTTCTCCCTATCCCTATCTTAGGAACTGAGATTTCGACTGTTGGGAAATCGTAGGGGAAATTATAGAAACGCAAAATGTTCTGCAGTGGGCAAAACGCTCGATCGAGACGGGGAGACTCTGAGGATAGATCGGGCAGACTTCACAGCCAAGCGGCCCTTGCACAAGTTCGCAACAGGCCCATCAAAAAAAGAGATCGAAACCTTAGCTTCCACCTCTTCGCAAATCTCAATAATTGATTAATTTCTATGGCTTGATCTCGTCCAGGCCAACTTCCACAAAATAATTAACGATTTTCCACCACTCACGATTTTCCACTACTAAGGACACAGCAAAGAGACTAGCTCCTGGGGATCGCGCAGCAGAAAATCTGGGTTATGGGAGCGCAGGGCATGGGGCGAATTAAACCCCCAACAAACCGCGATCGATTTCACACCTGTTTTATGGGCTGCTTCCACATCTCGCGTTTCATCCCCAATGTAAAAAACATGATCCGGATGAAGCTGATATTCCTTAATTAATCGTTTCAGAACTTTATTTTTGCCAAGAACCCGCGGACTCGACACCACGAAATCAAATAGGTGGTCTAACTGACGGGCATGGAGAAACGCCCACACGTTATTTTCGGAATTAGACGAGACGATTCCTAAGCGATAACCATTTTGTTTTAAGGCCAGTAGGGCTTCCTGAATCCCAGGAATAGGCGAAAGTTGAGGAACTTCCCGATTCATTTCCACCCGGAACCGACTCAACAACCGGGGAATTCGGAAAAAGGGAATTTTGGCTTCCTTTAGGATTTGCTGAGAGCTCAAATTCTGCCAGCGTCGTAGCTTATCCATCGTGATGGGTTCTAAGCCAAACTCCTCTGCCAGTTGATTGCCAATCTTGATCCCCGCCGCCAAGCTATCCGCGATCGTTCCATCAAAATCAAAAATGACGGTGCCAACGCTCGCTTGGGGAGGCCGAGGATGGGTCGGTGGGATCGATGAAGGATTCGTTGGGATCAACATTTTGGTAGGTGTTTCTGGCTTGTATGAGCTGACCCAGTGACTGAGCACGATAGCAGACTCCCCTTAAATCTAGATTACTCTACCCACAGTGATCTTGGGTTCGGGGTATCCCACAGCCCTAAGAAGCACTGCTTCAATTTCAAGCGTAGTCCGGCAAATTAGGGAACTCACAGAACCTTCAAGAAATTCATAAAAAATCAATAATTTACGAGTTTTCCCGGAGATGCTTTTGTACCAAGCTTTTCTAATCCTTAAATCAAGATTAAAGCTTTCTTAAATCATAGCAAAAGGTTAATTTGGTATCTTAAAATACAGAAATAAATTAGTAAACGTTCATCTTCCAAAAATTGCTCTTTGGCATGGAGGACGGAAGTAAGGAAGTTTATTTCCTGAAGGAACGCGCCTCCCCGATTCTCCAACCCTTACCCAGAGGCGACTTGCTATGAAACTTTCCTATCGTGGCGTTCACTACGAATACACTCCTCCCACCCTGGAAGTCACAGAAGGAGAAATCTGTGGCCACTACCGGGGAGTTGAGTGGCGATGCAGAACGGTGATTGACAATGGTGCACCCGTGCGATCGAGGCACACATATCCTGTTTCTGCCCTTCCCAAAGAAGCCCTTGCCCCGATCTCTGCCCCCAATCTGACCCAGATCAGCATTTTGCCGGAGGTTCGCAGGTTGCACTATGCCAATCTTCGCCACAATATTGAACGGCGCTTACAGGCGGCCCAAGCCCAAGGTAATCGAGCCTTGGTTCGCGCCCTAGAGAACGAATTTGAAGAGATTTTGTGCCGTGCTTAGCTAGAGTGCGTCAAGCATCACAGCAAGCGTCACAGCAAGCCTCAAAATCGTCACCCTAGTAAAATATTACTCAGATAGGCGTTTCCCCGGCAGGTATTTCCAATTGTTGAGTGCCTAGCAGAAACGCCTTTTTTAGCGTTTTATTCGGGGCAAAACAGATTATTCGTAAAACAGACTCTATGGCTGATAGCAGCCCTTGAATAGCAGCAAGGAGTTAGGGAACAGCGTATAAATAAAATCCCAATTGGGTAGGGGGTAGGAGAGTAAAAGGGTAGGAGGG
>NZ_JBLZFX010000057.1:0-36932 GCF_050753345.1 Alkalinema pantanalense CENA528
CATCAAACTATCGGGAGCGCAGTGGAACCAAGACAATGTCCCTCAGGTGCTTAAACACCGCTCTGCATATCTCAATGGGCAATTCTCATCGTGAGTCTTACAAAACTGGGATGCACCCACTTAAAGCACCTGCGGGGTGGGACTGCTGAGATCCAGCGGAGCCGCGATCGCCCGATTCCGGCCTGCCATCTTGGCTTGGTACAAGTTATGATCGGCCTGTTCTAGCAATTGCGCTGGCAATGTCTCCAGCATTGGCACTGTAGAGGCAATTCCCATACTCAGCGTGACATGGGTACTCACCTGCGATCGACCATGGGCAATTTGCAAGGATTGAATATTCGCCTGAATCTCCTGGGCAATCTGCACTGCACCCGCGATCGGGGTATTGGGCAAAATCACCGCAAACTCCTCGCCACCATAGCGCGCAGCTAGATCCGTGGGGCGTTTCAGCGCCGTCTTCACCCCCTTCGCTACCTTGGCCAAACATTCATCCCCCGCCGGATGCCCATAGGTATCGTTGTAAAGCTTAAAGAAATCAATATCCATTAAAATCAACGACAGCGGCGCTTGCTCCCGCAGCATTCGTTGCCATTCCTGCTCGAGATATTCATTAAAGCAGCGACGATTGGCCACCTGGGTTAATTCATCCATCCGAGCAAGGCGTTCCAAGGTTTGATTCACCTTATCTGCTAACTGTTTTGCCTGTTCCAATGCCATTGTCTTTTGCAAAAGCGCTTGGGTTCGCTCTTCCACTTGCTGTTCCAAGTGCTGCGCTAAACTTTCGTGGGTTTGTTGTAACGTTTGACAAATCCGATAACTGCGGCTCAGGAGCCCCGCCCCCAGCAAGGCCAGCAGCGGCGACAAAGCCACCAGCCACCAGCCCAATAGAAACAGGCCATAGCTAGTGCCCAATATTCCTCCGATCGCCCCGGGTATACCAATGATGAGCCAACGGGGCGATCGGAGCGACCAACCCAGCACCACACCGAACCCAGCCGCAGCACTAATCCAGAACCATTGCCAAACCTCTGGGACACCTTGCAGTATCGGACGACGATCCAAAACACTGCTGACGATTTGCGCAGCCAAATTGGCATGGATTTCCACCCCGGCCCAAGTCGTGGAACTATCGGTGGTGTAGGGCGTGTAGAAGCGATCGCCCCACAAGCTATCCGCCGTTGCACCAACCAGAACAATTTTGTCTTGCAAGAACGAGGTCGGCACCGACTGGGTCATCAATTGGGTGTAGGACACCTGGGGAATGCCACCGGGAATCCGCAGATAATTAGCCAGGATTTGGTTGCCACCATTATCGAGATGGACATAGCCCCCGGCATTCGCCTCCAGCCGACAGAAATTAGCCGATCCCACTTGGGTACAGGTTCCTGCGTGGCCGCCCTGAGTCTTGACTCCCCGCTGTTTCAGATACATCAACGCTAGTTTCGTCCCCAGCGCTAAGGTATTTTTGCCATCCTTGTCGATCGCCAGTAAATTCCGCCGCACGACGCCATCGGTATCTAACAGCAAATCATTGACGGCAATTTGACCGCGATCGGCCAACAGTGGCGGCGGCGGAACCACCGGGCCAGACCCATTGCCCACCGCCTTCGTAATGCCAATTAAATTCGGCGTTGTGGCAAACACCTGCAACAGTTCATCATGGCCCGGGGCGATCGGCAAATCCCGGTAGAGATCTAAGCCAATGGCCGCCGGTCGATCGCGCTTAATCCGTTGCAGCAATTGCGCCAACGGACGATCGGGCACTGGCCAGCCCCCCGCCTGCTTCAGGTCTGCTTCTCCAAAGGTCACCATCACCACCGGAACCGTGCGTGATTCCACCGGACGGAGCCGAAACCAGTGATTCAGTAGCCCCTGTTCTAATCCCTGCAACGTTCCCAAGCGATGGGCCACGATCGTAGCGCAGGTCACGCCCAAGGCCATCAGACTCAAACGAACCCTGGGTTTGTGGAAAATTGTGGTGAGTCTGGTAAGTCGATTCATCGGGGGCGATCGGCAGTGGAGGACGCAGGAGAGTGGGGTAATAGATCGGCGATCGTCGTCCAAGCATCCGTTTGCAACCGACGGGTTTCGGGTTCCGACAAGCTGAGGTAACCGGACTGCGCCTGTCGCAGCGTCAGATAGGTATTGAGCGCTTCATACCAAAAGCCGGACTGGGCATACAACGTCACCTGCTGCACCGGAGTTGCCTGGGACAGCCGACGCTGGAAATCGACCTGCGGGGGTTGATAGCCAATCCAGCCATCCACCACCCAATCCTCCGTCCGTCGTACCGGATTGCAGACCAACGCCGCTGTCCAATAGTAGGGCTTACCTGTTTCCAACTGCACCTGCGGCGGCAGCGTCACCTTCAGTAGCCCCGGTTGCTCAATGGGGAGATTGACCTGGTAAATGCCTTTTTGATCCTGAAATAGGCTAAATTCCAAGGTTTTTGCACTCGTAGGCGGAATTTGCACCCAAATGGTTGGATTCACCTGAGCCGTCCGTCCGATCGATTGGGTCGGAGCCAGCGCCAACAGGGTTTCCTTGCGGCTAGCGTCGATCGCGCAGGTGGTTTCATTGGGAGGCCGAGAACCGCCCCCCGCTGTACTTTTTGGGGTGCCCTGTCCCGGCGGCGAGCCAAATTCCGCCTGGGCGATCGAGGGGAATCCTCCACCCCAGATCAGCACGAGCGCCAAGCTACTCAGCCCCAGCTTTTTCAGGGGGTAGCACCGCAGCACCCAATTAGAACATTGAGTCGAACCATTCAGCATCTTCATAGGACGTTTCCCTGGAGCAACCGCCGACCCGGCAGGATAGTATCCGGTATGTGTTGGATTCAGTCAACAAAAATTCTTAAACAAAATTTTGCTAGATAAAGATTCTGCCCAGATCAGAATTTCAGCATTTTCCTGGAGATCTAAACTGCCCCCCAGGCGACATTCCCCTAAAAATTCCATGCATACCCTAGGAGTTGACCCGATCGAATCCGTATTTATAACCAGTTTCCAACTAAGATGAAGGGTGCCCAATAAAAGGGATGGTTAAACGCAGCAGAGTGAATCAGAGCCAGTTGCGCGTCCCGAACAGCCTGTGCCTTGTTGGTCTGGGGCTGCACCAGGGATTGGTAAAATTTTGTTACGAATTCTGCGGTCGATCGGTCATTCACCTGCCACAGCGTAGCCAAGGTACTGCGGGCCCCCGATCGTACCGCCACCCCCGCCATGCCCAGCGCGGCGCGGTCGTCCCCTAACGCCGTTTGGCAAGCACTCAGCACCAGCAATTCGATCGCATTGCCCACCTGTAGCGATCGGGGATTGAGTAATGTCTTCAGCCCATCGATCGTCAATCGCCCATCCCAGGTTTGAATATAAGTCTCCTGGCTGTTCGAGCTAAATTGTCCGTGGGTCGCCAAATGGATCACATTAAACGGTAACGCCTGTACCTCCGTTTTGAGTGCCGTAGTCGTAAACGCTTGATTGAGTAGCACCTGCGCCGTAATTTGCTGGCGAATTTGGCTAACCTCTTCCTGTACCCCCGGCAGCGGCGACGCCCCATCTTTTCCATCGCTGAGTCCTCCTACCAACGCCTGCACCGACTGCAATTTTCGGGGACTGAGCAACTGCAACCCAGGAGCCACGGCTATTTGGTACTGCTCCACAAGGTATTGCGTTCCCGTATATAGCGCAGCCATAGGCACATTGCGCAGGGAGCCATCCAATACAAAAACCAGGGTTTTAATCTGACGTTGCGCCAGATCCGCCGCCGCCGGAGCCACGATCCAGTCATAAAGTGTCTGCGCCGCCATTAACCGTTCCTTCTCAAAGGACGTGCGGCGGAGGGATGCCTGCATGGCCGCAATCCCTGCCTCGATATCCTTTTGCGGTAGCTGGGTCGTGTAGTGGCGCAGGGGTTGTCCCGGCAAGGTCAAAATTACTTCCAGCCGATTGGGTAAAAGAATGGGATAAATCACTGCGGCTTGGGGATCGATCGCATCGATCGCCGTGGGTTCCCCATCTAAACAAGGCTCACGAAAAAAGTTATGTAACTCCGCCAGTTGCAGGGATTCAATCACTTCCCGAGCTTGCTGTAAATGCGCTTGGCTGACTTCTGTTACCTGAGCAGAATCCAGTGACTGAGCAGGATTGGAAGATGCAGCAGAGGCAGGTACTTGTAGCAGTAAATCGACTAATTCTCGGTAGACGGGCTCCACCTTTTCCCGAAAGGAAAATTGGGCATTGGAATCGATCACCACCAAGTCGTAGCGCAGATCTTGCAAGGTTTTCACCGCCGACTGATAGGCCGCGATCGCCCCTTCCTGTTGCTGGGTTTGCCGCAAAATTCGTCCCTTTTGCCATTGCCATTGATAGAGAATTTCGGGCATGTTGACCACCCGAGCCAAATTCAAGGCCCTTTCCGTCAGTTCCAACGCCTCCGGCCAACGGTGCTGCTGCTCGTACAGGGCGGCCAACTGCCCGATCGCGTAGGATTCCGCCCGTTGATCGCCGATGTGTTGGGCCTGTTGTGCCACTTTTGCTAACTGTTGTGCCGCCTGCTGGACTTCGGTGGGTGGCAGCAACATCGCCAGTTCGATCGTACTGTATAGGCGGATTTGATTGGGAAGCTGGGCAATCAGTAGGTCATCCACCTGAGCTTTCACTTGAGCCATTAAGGCCGCTGTGGGCTGGTGCAATTGCTGTAAGAGTTTCAGTTGCCGTAGTTGGGCTGGGAGTTGCAGTGGCCCCGCGATCGCCGCCGCCCGTTCAAACGTCGTCAATGCTTGCTGGAACTGCTGCTGTGCCCAATGCAGATTACCTAAATGGAAGTAAGCCGCTTGGATATCTGGGAGCGATCGCAGTTGTTGCGCAATTTTTAGGCTATCTTCCAACGCGGATTGCGCTTGGGGATAGTCTCCTAAAACGCGCAACAGAGATCCTAAAGTAAGTAAACTATTAGCTTTGAGGACAGAATCAGGTTGATCCCGTTGCACAACCACAAGCTTTTCCAGTCGTACCTTCGCTTGGCGATAGGAACCCAACGCTTGCAATGCCTTGGCTTGATTCAATTGAGTCCCGATCGTACCCGGTTGATAGGCTACCTGCCGATACAAAGTCTCTGCCTGTATCCAGCGATCGAGCGCCGTTTGAGGATCACCCCGTTCCAAAGCTTGCTGGCCTTGCAGATTCAGGGTATGGGCGGGTTGGAGACTAGCCGGAGAAGCCTGCCCGGAAGCTTGCGCAAATGTTGGCCTAATCGGAGAAGCCAACACTAGACATAAGCCCAAGCAGCCACAGAAACCATAGAATAACCAACGCTGGGATTCCAATTTCAACCGCGATCGTAAACTCAATTTTCTGCTAGGTTTTCGCCATAGATTGAACAAAAATTGCAATTTTAAAAGCCAGCATAGAAGCCACCATAAGTTAATACAGTTGAGTTTTTTAAGTAAGGTTTTTTGAAACATGCAATTAATGTAGGGGGGAACGAGTGAGTGAAGAAGTCTGATCGGAATTAAGATGGGAATGGCAATTCTCGATCGCGGGTAATGACCGGGCAACGAAGCCTGTTTGCTGTGTAGCCTGGGAATCTTCAATCCTCCCACGATCGCTCACTAGGTCAATCGTTCCGTCTGCTCGATGAACCCAGCCTGTCATTTCGACAATTTCCGATCGTGCGATCGCGGGTGATGCCGTCGATGTCAGAGATTGATCGGCCATAGTCGAATCAGTCCAGACCAACGTTTGATTGAGGGACTCCGTTCGATCGGGCGAAAGCCCCCCCCGACCCAGAATGACAAACCGATTTTGCAACTGTTGAGCTGAACAGGTTTGGGCAATTTGGTTTGTAGAATCCGCTATCTCACTGGGTAACGCCACCAAGCCTCGACTCGGATCAACCGTTAACGTTGTAATAAACACCGTTCCACTGTTGCCAAACCGAGAGTTAGCAGTGATGTCACTCAAAGGCGTCACCTGCGGTTGAAACTGCAATCCAAAGACTCCCTGAGCCGTGATTTGGATCTGTCCACCATTCCCGGTAAAAGCATTGGCAATAATGTCACTATTCTCTGGCAAAGGCCCCACCACAAAACCACTACGAATCTGGATGTTCCCCCCATCACCTCCCGCTTGGGCCGTCCCCGCACTCGCCGAGATCAAGCTATTGCGACGGAGTAATAAGAAATCCTGGGCGTTGATTGTAATATTGCCACCTTGGGTACTGGCTGTTTCTGCAAAAATGGTTGCCTGATTTGTTAACGTTAAACGATTTGCTACCAGTTGAATTTCGCCACCCTGGCCCAAGCCTTGACTATCGACGGTAATTCGCGCCCGGTTTTCCATCAGCAATTCGCCAGTGTTCACAAAAATGCTGCCCCCTTGACCTGTTGCCTGTTGCTTAGCTGTGAAGCCTGTATTGGCAAAGATGCCACTAGGGGCGTCGGAAATTATCATACGATCGCGGGCATTCACCATAATACTTCCCGCATCCCCCGTACTTTCTGTTGTAGCTGAGATCTGCCCCCGATTAGTGAGTGCTACTGTAGCCGCTGTGACGTTAATATTACCGCCTTTGCCATTCGTAAAAGTGGTTGCACTGAGGATTCCACTCTCCGTAACGGTTAGCGAATTTGCCTGAAGATTAATACTACCACCAGCCCCGAATGATCGAGGCTGCGGCCCCCCAATCAAATCCCGTGTGCCACTCCCCGACGAAATCCGACCATCCCGTAGCATCACTGTTTCGGCTTGGATATCAATGTCGCCCGCATTGCCTTGGCCCGAAGTATTCGATCGAATTTGGCCCCGCTGTGTCAGCACCAACGATCCCGCTGTCAACTGAATGGTTCCCGCCTGACCACTGGCATGAGCCCCTACCCCCGTCGCGATCTCGCCCGAATCTATCTGAATCAAACCCTTGACTTGGGCCATAATATGACCTGCATTTCTGGAACCCGTGGTACCTGTGTTGATTTGCCCTTGATTAACCACAGATAAGCCATTAGCAAAAATGTTAATATTTCCACCCTGGTTACTAATCAAATCTATGTTGTTTATATTGGCATTGGCATTTGTATTGCTATTAACGTTAGTAGTAGCCGCTTGGGGACTCAAATTAGAAGGCGCACTCGTAAAAATTCCGCTACCTATCCCACTAATTATGATCTGATCAATTGGTCGATCGGGTTTTCCCAAAGTAATTAGGCTGTCTTGCCCAGTCACTGTGTTTAGCGTGCGTAGTTTACCACTCCCAGAAATATTCAATACGTCACTTTGGACAGAGAGGTTACCACCGGCCTGGGCTAGGGCTGGCTGGTCAGGGTCAGGAGGCGTGGTGGCTCCAACTTGCAGCCTATTGGCCAATAACGTGAGATCTCGGCCAGCCTTCAACTGCCCCTGAATCTCCAAACGATCGGCCATAAGGGTCAAATCCTGTTCTGTCTCCAATAATCCTTGCTGGGAAATCGTCCCTCGCAGTGATTGGTTGCCCAGTTGTAGTCCTAGGGGAACTGCGATCGTTAAGACGTTGGGAACCGTAGGTTGCGTGGCACTAAATTGACTACCATCGGAAAAGGCAATGGCAGAAGTGGTCGAAGCGTTGAATGCACCGGCAATATTGAGGCGAGCCTGCATCCCAAAATGGATACCGTTCGGATTAATGAAGAAAAGATTGGCATTGCCTTCCACTTGTAGCAGACCATTGATTTGCGAAGGCTGAGTTCCGGTGACGCGCGTCAAAATATTGCGGACACCGGGATTACGAAAGATCACCGATCGTCCCACGTTGATATTGAAACTTGAGAAACTATGAAACAAGTGATTCCCAATTTGCAATCCGCCCTGCACTGTATCGATCGTGCCGCTTGTGGTGAGCATTGAAGCTTGACTGCCCAAAGTTCCATCTGGCACGATTTGCGCAATGCAGAGCTGTGGCCTGGTTTGGATCAGCAGCAGCAGACCGCCCCCTAGCCAGCCCCACACCCTCCTTTGAAATAGTCGATTGATATCCATACGCCCCCTGGGAAAACTCTTTGGATGAGCCAATCAGTCACGCACAATCACTCCAAATTTCTGCCTTAGGATTGTCACACAAGAGCACCCCTACCAGCATGCCCCAATCCAAATTGCTGGCAACACCATTGGGCACCAAAGTGCAGAACATTGGCAGACAGCCCCATCACCCAGGAACGTTAGATAAAAAATGTAAAATTGTGGCCCTGCATAGGCTGCGATCGTGTGAGATAGATTGCAGAATACAGATCATCCCCTGTCGCCGATCCCCCTCACTCCATCCACCTTGTATGAGCCAAGAGTCCCAGCGCAACTCCAAGATTTCCATCAACTGGAAGGACGACGAGATCACCTCGATCGAAGTGAATGGCGTCCAGTACAACCATCCCGATGAAATTCCCAATCCCCACGATCGCCAAAAAGTGCTGAAGTTGATGGCACGGGTCACGAATCCAGAAACGCTGGACCCCGACTTCGACGCCGATTTCGACTTGGATGCCGAGTTTGACTTTAACGATCACGTAAGCACTGCCCCCTCAGATTCCCTTTGGCCCAAGCTGCAACAGACTCCATTTCCCCAGCCCAGCCCACCCGAGAAATGGCCCGTCGAACGCATCATTTTTTGGGTGTTTTTCCCGATCGGCGTCAGCTTTTTGACGATCGCAGCCATCGCCACCTACACCATCCAACAGGGTATTGCCAAAGAACAACAGACCTCTGGCCAAGTCGTGGATCTCGTGCCCCGGACAGTCTTCGATCGGGAGCGACGCTCCACCAGCTACACCCTGTACGCGCCCGTTGTCGAGTTCCAGTCCGCCGATCGCAAGCCTCATCGCATCGAACTCAGCGAAGCCAGTCGTCCCCCCGCCTACGAAAAAGGCGAACAAGTTACAATTCTTTATGATCCCGCCCATCCCAGCCAAGCCCGCATTGACTCCTGGGGCAATACCCTTTTACTCTGGCTACTTCCAGGCATTTTTGGCTTTTTAGGAACTGTATTCTTTGTGATTTCCCTGGTGATTCGTCAAGCATTTAATCAACCCAAAAATTCAGCATCCTAATGTATGCTTCCACATTTTTTCAATCCATTAGCTGACAGATGACCAGTCCATGAATTAACTGTTTTGCTTTTGATGACAGTAGAATTGCTCTATCGCAGTATGCATCGTTGGAAAAATATAGTCGGCTCCAATTAACGCCAGCAAGCCCGATCGCCGTAACTGGCCATAGAGATCCTGCTTCACCCGTGCCATGGCAAAGCGGATATTTTTGCCTTGCAATTCCCCATGCAATTCTGTCAGCGCATCCACTGCGGTAATATCGACTTCAGCGATCGCTTCAGTATTGAGAATAAACCACTGAACCGGGGTTTGCTCTAGCTCCACAGCAGTGAGGGCACGACGCTTAAAATTTTCCACATTGGCAAAACACAACGGCGCATCATAGCGGTAGATCACCAGTCCGGGAATCGTCTTCGCCCCCTCCCAATCATCAATATCATGGAGTCCAGCCAATCCTTCCACCTGACCCAAAATCGCATCATGGGGACGCGCAATACGCGCAAATAAATCGATCACAGAGAGAGCTACCGCAACCCCGACCCCCACCAGAAGATCCGTCAACAGAACCCCCATCATCGTAATCAGAGCTAAAACTAACTCCGTGCGCCGAAAGTGGGCCAGCCGACGGAACTCAGGCAGATCGATCAAGCGTAATGCCGCAAAAATCACGATCGCCCCCAGGGCAGCCTTGGGAAAGAGCGCCAGAATAGGTCGGAAAAATAATAAAACCGCAACCAAAACACTAAAAGCAACCAGGGCAAAAACCTGCGATCGACTGCCCAGCGTATCGCCAATTAACGTCCGACTGCCGCTGCTGCTAATGGGAAATCCTTGGAAAAACGCATTGCCTAAATTCGCCATGCCCAACGCTAATAATTCTTGATTCGCATCAATTTTGTAATGGTTGCGGGTGGCAAAGGCCCGCCCCGTCAGCACCGTATCAGAATAACCGACGATCGCAATGCCCACCGCCGAGGCCAACAACGTCACCCACTCCTCGGAAGCAATCTGCGGCACCACAAAATGGGGCAAACCCGCCGGAATTTCGCCCACCACCGCCACCCCCTGGCGATCGAGTTGAAAAATCGCCACAATGGCCGTAGCCAGCAGGACGCCCAGCAACGGCACCGGAGCCTGCCGAAAGCGCCGCTGCACCGTGATTAAAAATGCTAAAACCACCGTGGCCACTACCAGAGTGGGAAGATGCACTTGCTGCAAATGGGTCACAAATTCCTGGAGCGTTCCCAGTAGGCTGTCTGCTTCGATCTTAATTCCCGTGACTTTGCCCAGTTGCGACCCGATCATAATCAGCGCCACCCCGGTCATATAGCCCACCAAAATCGGCTTGGAGAGGAGGTTGGCTAAAAAGCCCAAGCGCGCCCCATAGCCCACCAAACACACACCACCCACCAGCAACGCAATTACTGCCGCCAACGCTGGCCCCGTCCCTGGAGCACCCATCGCCAACGGAGCAATGGCTGCCGCCGTCATCACCGCCGTCGTGGACTCTGGCCCGATCGACAGTTGCGGGGAAGAGCCCAGGAGCGCATAGAGCAAGATAGGTGGCAGCATGGCCCACAGCCCCGCCACACTGCCCACCCCCGCCAATTCCCCGTAGGCCATACATTGGGGAATCAAATAGGCTGCCACCGTCACCCCTGCTAGCAAATCCCCCCGCCACCAAGCACCTTGATAGGCCAGCAGACGGTTTAACCCCGGTAATCGCGATCGTGCCGTCTGCCAGCTCCGCTGAAGCGTCTTTCTAACAGGATTCGATTTTGCCCCACGATTTGATTTCGCCACACCCTATCCCAACTCAGCACAGGTTTATCATCCACCCTATCATCCCATCGCCCCCCTGCTCGAACTATTGGGCAATCCAAGCGGCAAACAAGATCCAGCCGCAGGCCAACAGAATAACCACCACATCGAGGTAAACCAAAAACCAAGGAATTGCATAGGTCAGCCAAACACTTGTCATAACGACCTCCTGAGAACGACCTCCTAAGACGGTTCGATCGGGGTTACCGATTCTATTTACAATCTAGGAAAAAGTTTTGAGAAACGTGTGAAGTATAGAGCACAAGACATCCCGAACAATTCTCCAAACAATCCCCCGAGCCATCCCCAGCCTAGCCGGATTCTAAGGTTGCCCAGACATCATCTTCTGACGCCTCTTCATTGGCTGGTACCCGAGATTCCATTGCAGGATTCTTAACATTATAGGCATTGCCAATACGATGTGAATTACTGGATAAATTTGTTTCCAATCCATCCTCTAAATCGTTGCCAAAATTAATCGACTTCATGACCCGCCAGCCAGTTTGTGCCCCCATTTTTCCTGTTTTCACAAACGTCCAACAGCCACGTTGAACAGCGGTTTGACTACCATAACATTTCGGTTTCACACCAATTAAATTCTCCACTTCTTCCGTACTGAGAAGCCAATTTTCCGTAGCCGCCTGCTCCAGAACTTGCATATACCACAGGGGATTAAACGGTTGCAATCGACTGGCGATCGTCGTTTGTAATTGCGCCAAAGACTGCGCGATCGCCGCCACCTGTTGTTCTAGGCTGGAGGCCCTGGGCTGCGCTTCTAGGGGAGATTGTTCTAGTTGGGGCTTTAGCTGGGGTGCTTCCCGTGGCTGGTCAGCGGGGGCTGGAACAGGCGGGGCAAGCGGGACTGAGGCATCCTCCGTCGATCGAGCAGTAGTAGGGGGCATAAAGGGTTGAATCAAGGGCTGGGCTGGGGCGTGACGTCCCTCCCCCTGGATCACCGATGGAATTGGCGTCACAGGCTGTCCCGCAGAAGGGCTAGATTCAGGAAACACCATGGGCTGAGATGATGGAGGGGGACTTTCCCGATCGTTAGAAACTGCGGCTGAATGTGCTGCTGCGGCTGAATGCGCTGCGGCTGAATGTGCTGCGGCTGAATGTGCTGCGGCTGAATGCGTTTCATCCGATCGCCCCGCTGGCGAACGTCCTAACGCATAACTCAGTTCCCTGGCCCACTGTTGCAAAAAGTTCGCCGCATCCTGATTGCCCCGGCCATTGAGTTGCACCGCCACCTGCTGCATCAACTGCACAAACTCTGGTGTCAGCAACTCCGTATGGGCATTCAACAATTCCACCTCGGTCCCTTTAGGACAATCAAGCAGGGATTGAATCAGCTTCAGGGAGGTTTGCAGGCGATCGTCGATCGGGGAATTTTCCGACTCCTGCGCCAAGACATGGGCCAGTTGCGCCTCCCAGTAGCGTAGAAACTTCGCCGTTTGCCCATCCCCTTCCTGCAAGAGTTGGGCCGCCACCTCCTCCATCACCGTTAGTAATTCTGGATTGACCAAGCTTTCATTCCGTTGCAACAACTCCCACTCTTCCCCCCGAGGACAGTTGATCAACGCTTGGACTAAGTTGAGATAGGCAGAGAGATTATGGTGTTGACGCATGATGAAGGCATCCCCTAAATCTGAGCAATGGCATAACCGATAGCTTCACTTTAGAAATGGGATATGAGGAAGTTGTGAGGAGGCGGGGATCAAGGCAAAGGAGCCGCTTGAACCGATCGAGCCTCAGCCGATCGAGCCTCAACCCTCGCATCTAACGATCTCATCTAACGATCTCATCTAAGGAATTTGCCAAGAAATAATATCCTCACCTCACCCACCCACCCGTCTACCCACCTACCCACCCACCTTAGAATTTCATTGATACGCTGTTTCCCAAACGATCGACCCTGCCCCCATTCCTCACAACTTCCTCAAAAGTTTGGTCTATAACTACAATCAGATAAATACAGTCAGATCAGCCAAGTCTGAGGTGCCATCCCATGACTTATACCGCCCCTCGATCGTCCCACCCCACCTGTACAACAGGCTATGTTCACTCCTTTGAAAGCTGTGGCACAGTAGATGGCCCCGGAATTCGCTTTATTGTGTTTACCGCTGGATGTCCCCTCCGCTGCCTCTATTGTTCCAATCCCGATTGCCGTCACTTTGAAAATGGCAAACTACAAACGATCGAGAACATCATGCAGCAGGTACGAAAATACAAAAGCTACATGAAAGCTTCAGGGGGAGGCGTGACCGTCAGTGGGGGCGAACCGTTGATGCAACCAGATTTTGTGCGATCTCTCTTTCAACAATGTCGATCGGAGGGGATTCATACGGCCTTAGATACCTCTGGGTTTTGTGATCTAGAAGTTGCCAAACCCGTTTTAGAATACGCCAACTTAGTATTGTTAGATATTAAATCCTACGATCCCGAAATCTATCATAAAGTTACCAGCGTTGATTTAAAGCCCACATTAGCCCTTGCAAAATATTTAAGTGATATTGGTAAACCTGTTTGGATTCGTTTTGTCCTCGTTCCAGGGCTAACGGATGCGCCCCACAATGTGGAAGGGTTAGCAGACTTTCTGGCTTCGTTACAGAATATCGATCGGGTAGAAGTGCTTCCCTTCCATAAGCTGGGGGAATACAAGTGGGCCGAATTGGGCTACGACTATCAACTGAAAGATACCGAACCACCCACCCCAGAACAGGTAGAAGCGACGATCACGATTTTTAAAAGCCGAGGTCTCACAGTATTTTAGTCAACGGTTGAACTGTAATTTACAACTGTACGTTGAACTGTACTTCGCAACTGTAATTTATAACTGTAATTTATAACTGTAATTCATAATGGACTTCATAAAATAAGCTCGAGATTTCTAACAAATGGCAACGATCCTTTTCATAACACTGCTCATTATATTTCTAGTTATTTTTATTAACCGTAACTAATCCTATCCATCAACCATCACTCACTAGATAAAAACCGCATTGAGTCATCCCTGTTTTTACAACCTTTTGTTACGACCTTTTTTACGACAGGAGTCCTAGCATCTTCGAGGTACCTGCTATGCAAGTCAAAGTAAACTACACTGGACACACTCAGTTTCAAGTGATCGCAAGAAACCATGTCTCCTGGAGTGATCACCCCTTTCACAGTGGCGGGACAGACATCGGCATGACCCCCAGTGAATGGTTACTCGGCGCGATCGGCACCTGCGCTGGAGCCTATGCCCTGCAATATTGCGACGCCCAAGGCATTGATCCCAAAGGACTGACCATGACGGTCTTCGGCCAAGTGGAAACCCTGCCTCCTCGGATGAATCATATTCGAGTGGAAGTCCACATCCCCCATCCCCTAGAATTCCAGCACATTACAGGCATTAAACAGGTGATTGAATCGAGCTTGATTCACAACACCCTCAGCCATGCGCCCGTCATGACCACGGAAATCATTGCAGAAACCCTGAAGCTTCCGCAGACTGCTGTTAATCACTAAGCTGCAACTAATGCATTAGCTACAAATGCATTAGTGTATTAGTTATAAATGCATCAATTACAAATGCATTAATTACGAACATATTGGTTGCGAATGCATTAGTTACGAACATATTAGTTACGAATGCATTAGTTGCGAACATATTAGTTACAAATGCATTAGTTGCGAACATATTGGTTGCGAATGCATTAGTTACGAACTCGTTTGTAAGGATCGCGCCCGATGACCTCCTGCTCTGCCACCAGCGACTCTTCCATGCCCGATCTCTCGACTGCCGATCTGGCAATTCCCGATCGTCAAGTCATTCACCGTCAGCACCTCCAGCAACTTTTTGATGCATTGATACAAAGAGGCTATGAATTGATGGGGCCAACCCTACGGGATCAGGCGATCGTGTACGACACCATTACCCAGGTTGAAGAATTACCGATCGGCTGGACGGACGAGCAGGAGGCTGGGATCTATCGCCTCAAGCCACGGGACGATGGGGCGCTCTTTGGTTATGCGGTGGGGCCCCAGTCTTGGAAGAAGGTGCTATTTCCCGCCCAGGTGAAGCTCTGGAGTGCCGAACGGCAGGGGCGCGAGGTAACTTTTCAAGTCGAGCCGCCGATCGCCCAAAAACGCGCCTTCATCGGCGTCCGTTCCTGCGAATTACACGCGATCGCCATTCAAGATCGGGTTTTTCTAGAGAGTGGTCATGTCGATCCCCATTACCAAGTCCAGCGCCAGAATTGCTTCATCGTTGCAGTCAACTGTGCCCAAGCAGGCGGCACTTGTTTTTGTGTGTCCATGGACACGGGGCCAGCGGTGCAATCAGGGTTCGATTTAGCGTTAACGGAAATTTTACAACCCGATCGCCATGAGTTTCTCGTGGAAGTGGGCAGTCCACTAGGCGCAGAAATCCTAGGGCAAGTCACCCATCGGATTGCGACCGCCATCGATCAAGACCTCGCTGCGCAAGTCGTCGCCAATACAGTTCAGCAAATGGGTCGATCGATGGATACCACGAATATTAAAGAATTACTCTACCAAAATTTAGAACATGCAGAATGGAACGAAGTGGCATCCCGTTGTTTAACCTGCGCTAATTGCACCATGGTCTGTCCCACCTGCTTTTGCTCCACCGTTGAGGATACGACCGATCTCACAGGCAACCATGCAGAACGCTGGCGACAATGGGATTCCTGCTTCACCATGGATTTTTCCTATATTCACGGTGGGGCTGTGCGGATGAGCGCAAAATCCCGCTATCGCCAATGGATGACCCACAAGCTCGCCAGTTGGATTGACCAATTTGACACCTCCGGCTGCGTGGGGTGTGGCCGTTGCATTACCTGGTGTCCCGTCGGCATTGATATTACCGCAGAAGTTCGTGCCCTTCGCGGAGAGGAGACAACATCATGACCATTTCATCCCTTGCCCCGATTTTGCAGGAGCATGAGTTTTTTGCAGGACTCTCAACGGAGTACGTCCAGCTATTGACAGAATGCGCGTCGAATATTCGATTCAATGCGGGAGATATGCTCTTTCGGCAAGGCGAGCCCGCCGATCGCTTTTATCTGATTCGGCAGGGACGAGTCGCGATCGAAATTAGTGCCCCCGGTCGTCCCACCCTGACGATCAAAACCTTGGGAGACAATGATGTGTTGGGCTGGTCTTGGCTGTTTCCGCCCTACCAATGGCAATTTGATGCCCGTGCGTTGGAACTCACCCGCGCAGTCGCCTTAGATGGTCGCTGCCTGCGGGGCAAATGTGATAACGATCCGGTGTTGGGCTATGAACTGATGAAGCGCTTTTCCCAAATTATGCTGGATAGTCTCAATGCAACGCGATTACAGTTACTTGATTTATACGGATTGCCCGATCGGAAATCAGCATGGTAAAGGAACCTTCAACCTTCAATCCAGTCTCGATCGAAGGTTCGATCGAACCAATGCTCCCCCAGCTATATCGCATTCACCAAACCCGCAAGGAAACCCACGAAACCTTTACGCTAGAACTCACTCCTGAAGATGGGAAACCTCTCCTCTTCACCCCAGGGCAATTTAATATGCTCTATGCCTTTGGGGTGGGGGAATGCGCCATTTCCATCAGTGGCGATCCGGCGGATTCAAGCAAACTCATGCATACGACGCGGGTTGTCGGCACCGTCACCACCGCCCTCAGCAAACTGCGACCAGGGGATGTGATGGGGATTCGTGGCCCCTTTGGTCGGGGGTGGTCGATGGATCTGGCGGAGGGGAATGATGTCGTCTTTGTGGCGGGGGGAATTGGCCTTGCGCCCCTGCGTCCTGCCATTTGTCATGTCCTGAACCATCGGGAAAAGTACGGCAAAGTCGTCTTGCTTCTGGGAACCCGCACACCCCAAGATCTTGTCTTCCGGCGAGATTTGCAAAAGTGGCGATCGCGGTTGGATGTGGAGGTGTTGGTGACGGTCGATCGGGCGGAGGCTGGCTGGCTGGGCAATGTGGGTGTGGTGACGGGCTTAATTCGGCGGGCTCCCTTCGATCGACTCAATACCGTTGCCATGATTTGCGGCCCGGAAATTATGATGCAATTTACAGTCATGGAATTACTGAAGCGAGGCGTTCCAGCGGAAAAAATCTATGTGACGATGGAACGCAATATGAAATGCGCGATCGGCTTCTGTGGCCATTGCCAACTCGGCCCGAATTTTCTGTGTAAGGATGGCCCTGTCTTTCGTTATGACGAAATTAAGTTTTGGTTAGATCAACGGGAATTTTAAGAACGAGAATAGTCACCTAAGGCTTGGAAAGTCAGCCCATGAAAAAGCTTGCTTATTCTTCTAAACAAGCAAGCAGTGCTGACCAAGGCAATTGTGTATTCGACGGGGCAATTACCTAAGGGAACAGCGCATAAATAAAATCCCAATTGGGTAGGGGTAGGAGAGTAAAAGGGTAGGAGGGTCGGGGAATGAAGAGGGGATATTATTTCTTTGCAAATCCCTGAGCAATCTACTGGGCAGGAACCGCAGGAGAAACCTTAGCAGCCACGTTTACTGACTGTACACCCTTAATCTCTTTGGCTAACGGTTCAATTTTGTTCAATTGTTCCTGGGTCTGAACCGTTCCGGAAACAACCACTGCTCCCTGTTTTGCCTTCACCGTCAGTTGGCTCTTGGGAATATTGGCTTCTAATTTGCTGCTGACTTCACTCGCAACATCGCTATCGGCCCGATCGGCATCTCCTCCCGTCCAATTATTGCGTTGTTCCCGTGCTCGAATATCTGAATTGAGTTGATTGCGCCGCACTTCACTAGTCGCATCATTTTGATTCGTTTGAGCGGTTTCCGTTGTGGGGGTCTCTCCAGTTTTTTCGGTTGAATTGGGTGCACTCGCACTGGTTTTAGATACATTGTTTTCACAGGCAACTGTTCCAGCTAACAGAATACTTCCTAGCAATACCATTGCAATTTTTTTCATGGTTCTCCTCCCAAGGAGTTTAGAATTTTTAGATAACTGACTAAGTCTTAGTTTTTAGCAAGTCGCCAGTGATTAGCGAGCTGCAACACTTGACGACGGATAGACTGACCATTCCTGAATCCCACGCCGTTTGAGAATCTCTTCTGCTCGGCGAATTTCGTCGTCTGTACCATCTACGATGACGAGATATTGCCCTCGGTTAACGTAGTCGTTATAGAGCTTGGCCCGTTCTTCAGGAATTCCCAGACCCACTAAGCCACCGACTAGCCCCCCCGTAGCTGCACCGATCGCGCCCCCTGCTAGCGTTGTTGCGATCGCGGTTGCAGCGGCTCCTGCCAGCATGATTGGGCCTACGCCGGGAATCGCCAGGGTCCCTAACCCGACTAACAAGCCCATGAGGCCACCGACTGCGCCCCCTGTGGCTGCACCGGCCTTAGCCCCTTCGTCTACATGGGTAGTTTCCTTTATTTCCTCCAGCCGGGTATCACCTACGAGAGGTCGATCGTCTAGGCGATCGAGGTTCTGAGCAATGACTGAAACGCGATCCATGGCAAAACCAGCACTCCGCAGTTCCGTTAAAGCATTTTCTGTCGCGATCGCGGAGGGGAATACACCGACAGCACGATTGAGATTATCGATGTTCATGATTGTCTCCTAGCTGTGATTTCGTTGTTGTTGTAGCTTATGTAACTATTGTGTTGATCGAGGTGATTGATGTCGCCACTCATAATGGAGTTTATGGGGAATTTACCCTGGGGTGTCTGTCCTCCTAAAGGAGGATCGATTATTTTGCAGCGCAATGGGATCAGGGGAGTAAAAGCTTTATGGGAGTTGGATCTGATACCAAATCAACTGGTAATTGCAACACATAACGATCCCCCTAAATCCCCGCGCTAACGCGCCGCTGTGCTAGAAAAAAGGGAGATTTTGAAAGAATTTGCCTGAATCCCCCCCTTTTTAAGGGGGGCTAGGGGGGATCGGATCTGTAGCATTAATGAATCAATTTGGTATGACCTAAGATATCCAGCTAAATTAAGCGCCTTGTTGGGAAAAGACTTCAGTACCGAGTTAGACCATCTTGGCCCTACCTTCATTGGTAAGTGTACGATCGCATCTCTCATCGCTGAGGCGATCGTGACTAGTGGTAAGGCGGTGAAGATTGACGATCTCTGCTGTGAAAGAAAGCATTCAAAGGTGCGATCGCAAGGTTGGTTAAATAGCCAGCGGCAGCAGAAAACCTGGAAGCACCTGTTCGCCCGATAGCTCGGTGGGTAGGGAGCAGATTTCTACAGGCTGATGGGGGCGGTAAATCTCCACCTGTTGATCCTGAGGATTCACCAACCAGCCCAAGCGCACCCCATTATCAAGATATTCCTGCAATTTGAGTTGTAGCGGTTCTAGGGAATCCGTGGCAGAGCGGAGTTCAATCACAAAGTCAGGGGCGATCGGGGGAAATTTTTGCCGTTGCTCAGGAGTCAGCGTTTCCCATCGATCTTTTTGAATCCAGGCCACATCCGGCGATCGATTGGCACCATTGGGTAATTTGAAGATCGTAGACGAACTGAAGACGTATCCTAATCCAGTTTCCCGGTTCCATGACCAGACAAAACCGTTAAGATTGGCTTCCTGATAACCACTTTCTCCACCAACCGGTGCCATAATAATTAACTCTCCAGTCGCAGTCAGTTCAAATTGCCAGTCTCGATTGCGCTGACACATTTGCCAGAACTGCTCATCCGTCAGGTGTACGCTATCCAAGTTGAGGGTTAGAACGTTCATGGCTTCCCTGGCGAGGATCATCCTGAATCTACTCTACCGTCTCTTCCCAGGATCGTCATGTAAGTTAAATATTTAAGTTAACTCAACTCACTGGAATTCCAGCCACCTGAATCACGCGGCGACCCACGTTATCAGATTAACTTCCCCCCTGTTACCCAGCAGGTCTAATTAATTGGGTAACGTTGGGCCAGTTCGATCGCCATTTGCTGGAATTCTGCAACGAGTTCTGTGGGGGCAAGAACTTGGGCGTTGCTGCCGAAACTGCGGACCCACCGCGAAAATTCAAACCACGATCGACGGGGTAAGGGAATGCAGTAATCGACTTGGATAGGGTTTCCTTGCTTGTCGCGGCGGCGGTTTCTGAGTCTTTGTTTGGGGTGGCGGGAGTCGGCTTCTAGGATGAAGGGAACGACGCTACCCAAGAAGCGGACTTGGATTTCTTCTAGGGGGAGTTGTCCTGCCCGTTCTAACTGTTGTTCTTCGTAGTTGCCGAGGGAGAGGCCCCAGCCGTTGCGTAGGAGTTCGTGGGCGGTTTGGAGGCTGGCCTGTTGGAGCTCCATGCTGCGATCGGTCTGAGGCAGGATGCGCAGGTAGTCGGTGAAGCGATCGACGCGGGAAAGGGCGAGGTGGCCGTTGGAGAGGTTTTCGGAGAGGAGGTACCAGGCGATGTCGGAATAAATCAGTTGCAGGGGGTAGATGGCTTGGTGGCCGATGGCTTTGGGGTGGTAGGGACTGCGTTGGCGATAGAGTTCGATCGCTTGTCCATTGATGATGGCTTGTTCTAATTCTGGTAGTTTGGCGAAGAGTGTGCTTTTATATTGTCCTTTGCGTTGCATTTCGTCGGGGTTGGTGGGGACGATCGCGCGATCGAGTTGGGTGCGGACGGGATAGAGCAGTTGGCCGCCGAGTTCGAGGTTGAGGCCGCGCAGGCGTTTTTCGAGGCGATCGTAGACGGTTTGAATGCGGGGGTCGCCTTGCATGGCGGCTTGGGAGGCGAGGGCATGGAGGGCGAGGCTGAGTTCTTGTTTGGAGAAGGCTCCGGTGCCGAGGTAGTAGCCCCAGCGATACATGCGATCGTCGAGGATGCCGTAGGTGCGGAGGGTGCGGAGGTCTTTGCGGAGGGTGTGGACTGACCAGTCGCTGCTGGGGAAGCCTAGGGTTTGGGCGATGGTTTTGACTTGGTTGGATACGGCGACCATGGCATCGTGGGGGAGGTTGCTATCGGTGAGGGGGTCGGCGCTGCCAATGCCGGGGTGGTGGAGCAGGGTGGTGATGAGGATGAGGAGGCGATCGAAGGCGGCGGGTTGGCTGTAGGGGTGGGGCATGGTAGAGCGAAGGATCAAGTTTTATTTGAGTATGCCCTGGATGTCAAGGGAAAAGAAAATATTTTTTAGATCTAGGCTGAGTCCCCATAAAAGCTTGCTCTATAAAGTTTTGAGCCTATTTGATAAATTTTCTACGAATATTTGATTCTTTTTGGAAACAAATGGGCAGATTGGTTAAAGTGTTCAGTAACCTTAGGGCTGTGCAGTCGGAGTCGAACTGAAAATCCATGACTATCTATACGGCTATTAGCTTTGCTCCAGTACAAGGATTCATTGAAAAATCCCGGAAATTGAGGGATTTACATGGTGCTTCGTTGATTTTGTCTTATTTAAGTTCAAAACTGGTTGAAAAAGCCCAAAATCAAAATTTTGAAGTGATTTCACCCGGTTTGGTGAATGTCAAAGAAGGGATGCCTAATCGTATTCTCATAAAAGGGAGTACAGCACTTAATCGAGATGATGTTAAAAACACATTAATTGCAGAGTGGGGAGCCATTTTAGATCGCTGTCGTATATGGGTAGAACGACGACTTGATACAGAGCAATACCAATGGTCACAACTAGAAGAAGATAAAGGGATTCAGAAAGGTGAATGGGAACGCTGGAAAAGCTATAACTGGGAAGTCTTCTGGGGTTATGGCTCGACTGTCGCAGCAGCCATGGAAGATCTAGAAAATCGTAAGCTCAAACGTGATTGGATCGGGATTAATTGGGTCGGTGAAAGTTCTAGTTTAAGTGGTACAGATGCGATCGCATGGCCTGGGCTAGGTCAAGAATCAAATCGTCCTTGGGAATGGTCACGCCATCAAGATGCTGTGACCAAGTTTTATGAGCAATTAGCAAGCTCCTTAGAAAAATCAGCCGACGGTGTTTTATTAGGTAACTTTCTAGATCCTAGTGAACGTCTCAGCATTCCCGAATTAGTTAAGCGGTTAATCACTCGCTACGAAGACATTGGGCAGCATTTCGGTAAAGATTTTCGATTTGATAGCCTTTCTGAAATGGTGCGGTTACCTCAATCTAATCAACCAGGCCACTGGACAGGCTGGTTTATGGGGGATGGGGATAGCGTAGGAGATCACCTTAAAGAGTTAGCTAAAAATCCGAATGATATCCAGCCTCTCAAAACATTCAGTGATGCTATGCGAAAGTGGGGGCAAGACTTTAAACGTAATTTTTCAAAGGATTTAGATTTAGGTCGAGTTATTTATGCTGGTGGGGATGATTTTTTAGGGGTTATTTATAGCAAGGATCCTAAGGCTGCAATTCCAGAACATGAGGCATTGCAGTGGTTGATGGGAATGAATCAACAATGGCAAGCCCATGGTCAACCAATTACTCTGAGTGTTGGTTTTGTCTGGGCGGGACATAGTGTGCCGCAACGAGATGTATTGCAGCATTGTCGAGAAGCGGAAAAACGCGCCAAAACCTTAGGTAAGAACCGCGTCACAATACGGGTTCTGTTTAACAGTGGCCAGTATGTGCAGTGGACTTGCCCTTGGAATTATTTGGATATTTTGACGAAGTATCGCGATCGTGATGGTATCAACACGCAAGAAGAGATAAGGAAAGGTTCTGAGAAAAGAGCTAACTGGAATCACCTCTACAGCGATTGGGCAACCCTCAAAGCCCGTCATGCGATTCGATTAGGAGAAATGGAGGGGATTGAAACTGATACACAAATTGCTCAATCTCTGTTTGATTTCTACTTTGATGATGCAGCTAAGAACTTTGAGTCTCAGCAGTTATGGATTGAGCTTGCTGGAGATAATACGGCTGAGGCGATCGTCAACTGGATGGATGATTTGATTCAAGTGGGGTGGCAATTATGTCGCAATTCCGATCGTTAATTACAGTTTCGCCATTGGGCCTGATGTACGGCAGCGCTGGCGGATTCCTCTCTCCCGAAAACTTAGTGGGACGGGCAAACACCAAATTTCCACCGGATGCAGCAACTGTTGCAGGGTTGTTGCTCAATGCCAATCGGGAACAGAGATTCATCGATCCACAGCAGTTAAAACGTGACCTCGTGGTAGCAGGGCCATTTTGGGCAAACCAGGATGCCCCAACCGAGTTTTATGTACCGATTCCCTGGCATAAAATCATTGGGAAAGATGACAGTGATGAATGGGAATTGGTAAAAAAGCTACGAGAAACCCAAGAGCCAGCTACCTCCAAGGATCAGTGGTTGTTGAATCAATACCAATGGCAGCGGCATAATCAAAAAGTTGATCCGGCTTATAGTTGGCAGTTGATTGATGACTGGGATGTGCCAACCGATGAGTTGAGAGAGCGAGAACAGGCGATCGCGGAAGTCCCCTGGAAGTACACTCCATTCCTCCACCCCAAAATCAAACCTGATGAACGTCATGTGGTGGATAAGGATGGATTATTTCTAGAGAATGCAGTGCAGCTTCACGAGGATACCTGCTTGGTCTATCTCACTAACATTGCCCATAGTGATTTGGATGCATTTGCAGGATGGTATCGGTTAGGAGGTGAAGGCCATTTAGTAGAGATTGAAAGTTGTGAGCTAACCGCCACACATAAAATCAATCGTCTTCTCAATCAAAAGGTTCACCATGCCTTTGCCCTCATTACACCAGGTGTTTGGGGTTCCAATAAGCTGTCCTATCGCTATCCTCAAGCAGCCAGCTTTCCAAATCGCGATCTGAAGTTACTGACGGATAGGGCAACTCCCTACCGTTACCGCGTGGGCAAATCCCATAAAGAACAGAGTGAGGGCAGCGATCGCTACAATCCCACATCTACAGGCCGTCTGAGCCGAGGCCGCTATGCCGTTCCCGCTGGCAGTGTGTATGTGTTTCGGGAACCGCTAGAGATGTCTTGGTGGGAGTTTCCAGAGGAATGGTTTCCCAAGGAAGGTTTTCCCTTGAAGCATTTGGGTTGTGGTTTGTGTTTACCGATTAGTTTGAAAGGAGTACCGGAATGTACCGCAAAGCTTACGGCGTAATTGAAGCATTAGCCCCTGTGCATGTGGGAGCTACCGCTGGGGAAGAAACAGGTAACCTCAACCTGATTTTTCGGGATCAGTTTACTCAAACTGGGGTCATTCCTGGTAGCTCGATTCGAGGACGATTTCGGGCAGATATGCGAGATAGTCGAGTTCAATGGTTGGAAGAGCAACTGGAAGCAGACAATCCCGACTTCCGATCAGAATATGAGAATGAAAAAGATCAACTTCCAGCTTATCTACACTGGTTAGAGCGGGAAGTGAAACGCTCCAAGCAAGAGCCTTTGGAATACCCAGGTAGTGTTAATGAACAGCATTGGTATGGTAGCGAAGCAGTAGCAGGTCGTCCCGATGGTGGTACCAGTGAAGCATTAGTCAAATTTGAATATGCTTCTTTAGTTTGGTTTCCGGTTTTTTGTCCTGGTCAGCCTGTAGTATGGGTCACTTGCCCAATGCTGCTCAAGCGATTTAAGCGGATTGCAGGCATTACCGCAGATGTCCCAGATCCCTATACGGCGCAGAAGGGCTTGCAGGGACGCCAGATGAAAGATCGGGGGAGAATCCTGTTCTTCAACTTGGGCTTTCTGGAAATTAAAAACGAAGCTGACTTATCTGCTTGGATTCCCACGGGTACTGATTTGGATGCCGACAAGTTGGTTGTTGTCAGTGATAACGATATTAGTATGTTGCATGACATGGCTCTCTATCGTCAGAGTCGGGTGAAGTTGTTGGACGACATGAAAAAAGTCGATACCGACAAAGGAGCATTCTTCAACACCGAGGCGTTACCGGAAGGTTGCATTCTGGTGTTTCCCATCGCCCTGAAACAAACAGGTTGGCAACCATTTGGTAATGAATCAGCTTCGGAGTTGTACTTTGGCGGGTTGGAATCTATTGGCTTTGGTCGGTGTCGTGTATCGTTGGCAGGAGATTATCAGTAATGGCTTGGCAATCCTATGAACTCGATCGGGCTGCTCAGAAGCTAGTGTTAGCAGCACGGGAACGCGATCCAAAATCGTTGAATCAGTCTCACAAAATGAGAATGTCGGTAGCCTATGGCCTAGAACGTTTTTGGGGAGAACATCTACGTTTACAAGGAAAAAAACTTGAGGATCAGAACAAGTCTAAATATTGGAAAGCCACTTGGGATGCCTTTTGCGACGTGATGGAAAACGTGGATATTAAACTGCCCAAGGATGCTGTTGGGGCAGAAGATACGAAAAAAATTCAAGCTATTTCTACTCGACTGTGGGCGTTGCCTGTGGAAGATCAACGGGTGGCGATCGCGGTGCTGACCCAACTCTGTGATTGCATTGTTTGGTGGACTCAACGTTACAAAATTGGGAGATTGGCGGATGAGAGCGATTCCTGATGCGCACCAAAAAGTGCCGATGATGTTTCGGGCACAGGTGAATGGACGATGCCAACTTCAACGTTTGGTTAAGGGTGAAGAACCCGATGCGGTTCGGTGGGCAGATGAATGGACTTCACGGGTGGAAACGGTACCTAGTCCTGCATCAGAAGAAGTGCAAACACGGGACTGCGAAATTGCGTGGCGCTTAATCACGAACTCTGGTTTGGATGATGGCGTGATTCGTCCGGTCATTGGTGCCCAAGGCTTGCCCTACTTTCCGGGAAGTAGCATGAAAGGTCTGTTTCGACGGGCTTGTAGCGATACCCAAGCCGATCGCTATTGCGGTAAACCTCTACCGGGAAATGATTGGCAGCCTGGTATTTTACGTTTCCATGGTGGCTACCCGATCGATCCAAATTGGACTGAGCAGTTAGTCGATATTGTGCATCCACAACAAAGCTGGCAGGTCAAAAGTAGCAATAAGGAAGGGGGTGCATTTGTACAAATTTCCCTCTACAAACCTATCTTGCGTTTTGGCATTTCCAGTAGTTTGCCGCTGGATTCTAGCGAATGGGATGTCATTTGGGAAATTTGGCAACGGGCGTTGGCAACGGGCATCGGGTCACGGGTCGCAGCGGGCTATGGCCAAGTGCGGGATAGTCAGCCAACGGTTCTGCATAAATCTCGTGTAAAAGGCCAAGGTCAAGCCCCCAAGTTGATTACCCAGGCTGGGGAATTCCGTCCCAATATGTTTCGTGCGTCTTTGCGGGGTCATGCGCTCCGAATTTTTGGGGGGTTAACTGATACTGATAACGCAGAAAAGTTGGTGGAAACTCTTTTTGGTGGCATCCAAGGGAGGGAGGGAACGATCGGGCTGCTAGGTTTGAAGTTTGTTGAGTCTAAGTTAACGATTGGTAGCTTTGGTAGCGGTTCCTATGCTAACCCCTGCTATGACGTAGAGGGTGATGTTATCTGGTATTTAGCGCGATCTCTCAAGGATCCCGCCCATGAACCACTGTTGAAAAAGCTAGTGGCCAGTTTGATGCAATTTGCCATGGTGTTTGGTGGGTTTGGCAAATCTTGGCGACGGGCTGATCACCGCAAATTCTTTGAGGAATACTATGACGATGGCTACAAGGCTCTGATTGGTTGCCATTGGCAATGGCTGGATGATCTTACTTTGAGGCGCAATGTCAAAGTCTGGCGTTCATCACAGGTCGCTAGTTTTGTGGAACAGGTGCAAACTAGTGCGCAGGAGTGGATGCGATCGCAGGGAGTGACCCCAAACCCCAACCATTGGGCGCAAAATTGGCGGGAAGCGTGGCATCCAGCGAATGTGCAGGTTTGGGGGCGGGAAGCCGCAGATATGGACAGCAGCGAGGCCATTCGTTGGTTCCATGGGGCTTATCGTAAGGCAGTGCCTGGGGTCTGTGCTGAAGGGTCAATTTACAAGACGGATTTTGTGGGTAAAGTCAGCCAGGTTGGGAGGCTTTGGCATCGGATGTATCCGGTGGTGGAACTCAAGAAAAATCCTGATGATGCTAAGAAGCCAATCGTTAGAAGAACGCCCAAATATTTGGAGATTTTGACCATTTTCCCGGATGGTTCTGACGCATCCAATAAATTCTTGGATTTTCTGGAAAATAAACCGTTTGGTTTTGAGCAATTGTGGGGAGAAGAATAAAGATGAATCTGTGGATTGTGACGATCGGGAGTAGTGATGTTCAACTGATTGGTGATAAGGAAAACCAAGCCAAGGGTAGAACGGAAAAGCAACGCAGTGATAAGGTCTGGCGTGATTGGTATACTAGTGATCTGAAAGAGGAATGCTACGACATCTCAAAAGACTTTGAGCCAAAAGTTCTGTTTCAAGGTCAGAGTTATCGAGCATTTGCTAGAGTTTTAGGGAAGGTTTACCAGGCTGCTTCTGATGTAGTTAGGGACAAAATTTGGGACTATTTAACCTTTCCATTGTTGGAGAATTTTGTGCAGGAATTACAGAATTCTCCCGCACCTGAGGCGATCGTCGTTCTCCTGACGGATCAATCGAAGATTTTTGAGCGTGAGCAGCAACGTAAACCCAATAGTCCTTACTGGCAAGACACCTGCGAATTAGAACCTATTTTGCAGTGCTACTTTGCAGAAAAGTTTCCGGGTGTTTCCTGTGAGTTTATCCCCCTGATTCCACAGTCTAAGACTGAAAGTCTGGATAACTGGAATGCAGTATTAGATTTAGTACGCAAGAAATTTCGCAACCTAACAATTGATGAGAAACCAATCCAAATCAATCCAGGAGAAATTGTCTACGTCAGCCATCAGGCAGGTACTCCAGCGATTTCTTCTGCGGTGCAGTTTTGCAGCTTGGCGAAGTTTGGCGATCGTGTCAAATTCTTGGTCAGCAACGAATACAACCCCACTTTTCCTGAAAAGCCACTTGAAGGTTCCAGCTATCTACGCGGCATCCGAATCCAAGAAGCAAAAGCCTTGCTGGGCGAGGGAAGCTACAACTATGCTGCTGTAGAAGCATTGATTGGAGACTATATCCAAGAGAATGAAGAGATAAAAGCTCTACTCAATGCTGCTAAGAATTGGAATGTTGCTAGGTTTACTGACTTTCTTAATAGCCTGAAAAACTATCCAAAGTTTACATCTGAAGTTACAGAGCGAACAGGAGAAAAAAACTGGTGGTGGCTTGCCTATGAGGAAGCCTATCTTGCTGTCATTCGTGAGAAACAAGACAATATTGTTGAGGCATTTTTCCATTCCTTCCGAGCTTTTGAATATATTTTTGTAGCGTGGAGTGATCATGAGTTTGGGGGCGAAAAAGAGCATATTGAAAAAGATAAAGGAAAATCCTACTTGAAAAAGTCAGTTCTATCTGACAAGCAAGATTATTTTGCAAAAGCCAAATTCAAGCAGAATGGTGATCCAAAAGATGATCTAGCCAAGCTCAAATGTCGAATCAATGATGAAGAGCGAGTTTTACTGGATCTTTCCACGATTCATAAACTATTTCGTGCGTGTAGAGATGAATATACAAGTGAATGTCTGGAAATACAAATATTCTGGGATCAAAAGAACAATAAAGAGAGTAATGTTTCCGAAAAAAGAAATACTATTATTCATCAAGTTTGTGGGATGTCAAAAGATGATCTCCAAGCTTGTTGGACTGCACGAGAAGAATCGGATCAATTCAAAGACAAGTCTTGGGAAGAAAAACTACCAATTTTCTTAAATTTCATTATTCAAAAAGACTTTCCTGAAGGATTTGCAACGCTGGAAGAAGCCAGTTTGATGGCAAAAGTGCATCAAGAATTGAAAAATGCGATCGAACAACTCTAGGGGCTCTCTAATCTCATTATGTCTAGCATTATTGTTTCATTTGTGGGTAAACAGGATCCCTTTGGTAGAGATCAAGGTGAGGGGTCGATCGTATCGCTGGTGAAGCATTTGTGCCAGCAGCAGCAGTCTATTAAGCGGGTTATCCTACTGTTTACCGAGGACACCCAAGCGGGCGCGATCGATACCCAAACTTGGCTGACTACTGACTTGGCTTTGGCTCCAGAGGCGATTCAGTTGGTGCTAGTGGATGCTCAGTTATCTGATGATCCAGTGAATTTGTTGTTGGCGGCGCAAGCGGCCCGATCGGGGTTGGAACAGGCTCAACTCTTTTTAGATCCTGATGATATTTTGGAGTTTAATGCGTCATCGGGAACTCCTGTTATGAAGTCGTCTTGGAGTATTTTGCAGGCGGCTGGCTATGCGCCCCGCAGTCGGGTTTGGCAGGTTCGTAATCCCAATGAAATGCGATCGCACCAAGACCGTGTGCACTTGGTGGATGTCAATATTTTGAAAGATGAATTTGACCTCAAGGTGATTCGTCAACAAGTGCAAGACTACAACTACAGTGGTGCATTGATTACTTTACAGGAAACGAATCTCAATAATCCGGTGACATTGGCATTGTTGCATTATGGTTATCATCGCCGTTGTCTTGATTTCGATCGTGCTTTTTCTGTGATTGATCCGCTCCGTCATCAGATTGATGGGCGGTGGATTCAAGAAATTACGCCGTTACGTCAAAAAAATACTCAAGCGCTTTTGCAAGAAGCTTATTTTAATGCTGTGTTGCGATTGAAGGCTCAACAGTATGCGGATTTTTTAGTAGGGCTTTTTAAACTTCAGGAGCAAATTCTATACTTTTTGGTCAAGGAGAAGCTGGGGCTGGATATTTCTGGTCGGGCGAATGATAAGGAGCGTTCCTATGGGGTGATTCAGCAGGTGGATGGGGGGAAGTTGTATGCTTTTTTGCGGGGGTATGTGTTGCCTCGGGGAGAAAAGCTAGACCTTAACCGAGGGGTGAGTCGGTATGTGTTTCAGGCGATCGTGGAATATTATCAGCAGTTTGCGACGATCGCGCCGTTGATTCAGGATCTCAATGTTTATTGTGATTTGCGAAATAATTCTGTCCATGGATTTGTAGGGGTTTCTGAGATTGAGAATGAGGAAAAGCTTCTCAAGAATTTGCATCAACTGATGAAGCAGATTACTCGTCTTCCCGATCACAATCCGTTTGATGCTTTGAATGATGGCATTCTCGGGTCTTTGGCTCCTGAGAAGTTTGCAGTTATTGGCGGTGGCCTGGGGGACTGCGGAAGGATGAACGATCGACTGGGATAATTCTGAGCAAAATTACGGCGGTCGGTTGGTTTGGGTTTGAGTGAATTTAATACCAGGATGGATGGCTAAGGGTTTCTTTAGCCATTTTCTATTCTGATGCGGATTTTGTGATTTTGAAGTTCAGGCAGTATTAATCATGCGATCGCTCTATCTTTCTCAGCAGGGATGTTCTGTGTCGTTGGAGCAGGAGGCGCTGGTGGTGCGGTGGAGGCAGGAGGAGCTTCAGCGGGTGCAGTTGCCGTTGGTGGAGCAGGTGTTGGTGTTTGGGCAGTCGCAGTTGACGACGCAGGCGATTCGGGCTTGTTTGCAGCGGGATATTCCGATCGCTTATTTGTCGCGGTTGGGGTTTTGCTATGGTCGGACGATCGCGATCGCGCGGGGGTATCGGCAGTTGGCGCGGTTTCAGCAGGAGCTTTCGCAGGTCGATCGGTTGGCGGTGGCGCAGCGGATTGTGCAGGGGAAGTTGAAGAATTGTCGGACGTTGTTGTTGCGGCAGGCGCGGCGGCGATCGGAGTTGGAGTTGGGTGGGGCGATCGAGCGGTTGCAGGGGTTGGCGGAGCAGACGTTGCGGGTGGATGGGGTGGAGCGGTTGTTGGGGATTGAGGGGGCGGGGGCGGCGGTGTATTTTGAGGCGTTTGGGCGGTGTTTGCAGAATGGGGGGTTTGTGTTTGGGGGGCGGAGTCGGAGGCCGCCGGGGGATGCGGTGAATGCGATGTTGAGTTTTGGTTATCAGGTGGTGTGGAATCATGTGCTGACGTTGGTGGAGTTACAGGGGTTGGATCCCTATGGGGGGTGTTTGCATAGTGGGTCGGCGCGTCATGCGGCGTTGGTGTCGGATTTGGTGGAGGAGTTTCGGGGGCCGATCGTGGATTCGTTGGTGTTGTATTTGGTGAATCGGCGGATGGTGGATGCGGTGGAGGATTTTGAGTTTCGGGATGGGGGGTGTTTTTTGAATGTGTCGGGGCGGCGGAAGTTTTTGCGGGCGTTTTTGGAGCGGATGGAGGAGGTGGTGGGGGATCAGCCGCGTTGGGATTTGTTGAATCGTCAGGTGAAGCGGTTTAAGCAGTTTGTGTATCAGCCGGTGTATTTGTATGAGCCGTATTTGATTCGTTGAGGTGTTGGTGTTGTGTATGGGCTGGTGTGTTGGTATGAGTTGTTTTTGATTTGTTGAGGTGTTGGTGATGTTGTTGTATGTGGTGACTTATGATGTGGTGTGTGATAAGCGGCGGCGGAAGGTGGCGGCGTTGTTGGAGGGGTATGGGGTGCGGGTGCAGTACAGTGTGTTTGAGTGTATGTTGCCGGTGGGGAAGTTTGAGGAGTTGAAGCGGCGGTTGCGGGGTCGGGTGAGGGTGGAGGAGGATAGTGTGCGGTTTTATCCGATGTCGGGGCATGTGCGGGGGCAGGTGGAGATTTGGGGTGGGGTGCCGTTGGTGGAGGTGCCGGGGTCGGTGATTGTGTAGGGTTGCGAGGCTGGGGGGAAGGGGGCTGGAAGGTTGGTTTTGTGTTGGGAGCTTCGATGGCTTGTGGGGTGAGGGTTTTGGGGATTTTTTGTACTGGGAGTTGGGAGGTTTGGGGATGGTTTTGGCTGAGGTTCGCAAATGGGGGTTGAAAGTCGGATGGAGATTGGGTTTAATAGGGGTACCCTCCCCACTCGCTGGGGAACCCAATTGAATGGAAACCTTACCTGATACGCATTGAATCGATCGTTATGGCTCCCCACTCGCTGGGGAACCCAATTGAATGGAAACCAATAGTTGGCGTATTCAATAGGCGTCCACATTTGCCAGCTCCCCACTCGCTGGGGAACCCAATTGAATGGAAACGCTTGGCAGGCAAGCTTGCCCGACGAAATGAAAAAGCAGCTCCCCACTCGCTGGGGAACCCAATTGAATGGAAACTCTTTCAACGAAACATCATTATTCTGACGCGCCAACAACTCCCCACTCGCTGGGGAACCCAATTGAATGGAAACTCACCGTTCTCAAATACTCCCTCAATATTTGATTCTGTACTCCCCACTCGCTGGGGAACCCAATTGAATGGAAACTTTCGAAATACATTCTCGTACTCGTGTTTATTGCTTAGCTCCCCACTCGCTGGGGAACCCAATTGAATGGAAACTTCTTGACGATATAGACCTGTACTAGGGGGAGTAGGAGTGATGCTCCCCACTCGCTGGGGAACCCAATTGAATGGAAACAATGCAGTCGGCTCGATGTCTGCGGACTTCGGTATTTGCCTCCCCACTCGCTGGGGAACCCAATTGAATGGAAACTGCCGGAGATGGGGGATTGAACGGAAGGGGCAACGGCGGAGGCAACTCCCCACTCGCTGGGGAACCCAATTGAATGGAAACTGGGTGAACTCGGACAGCCTGTAGAGGTTGACGGTATCGACGCTCCCCACTCGCTGGGGAACCCAATTGAATGGAAACGCAATCTCCCGTGCCCCTTGCGTAGGTAGGCCAATCCTCCCCACTCGCTGGGGAACCCAATTGAATGGAAACTGAATCAAAGTTAGTATTAGTGGTAATAGTCTGGTTAGCCTCCCCACTCGCTGGGGAACCCAATTGAATGGAAACCTGGCGCATTTCTTCTAATTCCATTTCCTGGATATCCTCCTCCCCACTCGCTGGGGAACCCAATTGAATGGAAACAAGTCTTGCGCCACGAGGGATTGACAGGAGTTCTCCCAGACTCCCCACTCGCTGGGGAACCCAATTGAATGGAAACGATACTGAGGCTCCACACGTTCGTCACTCGGTAGAACTCCCCACTCGCTGGGGAACCCAATTGAATGGAAACATTGCGAGAAAAATAGACATTGTTGTTTTCCGGTGTAGTGACTCCCCACTCGCTGGGGAACCCAATTGAATGGAAACAACACAAGCACTCTTTCCCCCTGTGACTATCCCTGCATCTCCCCACTCGCTGGGGAACCCAATTGAATGGAAACTATCTCTGATTCACGAATTCCGTGAGCTAACAAGTCCTGCAAAACTCCCCACTCGCTGGGGAACCCAATTGAATGGAAACTTGCCTCCTTCTGTTCCAAGAGGGAGGGTTGATCCATTAAGCCCACTCCCCACTCGCTGGGGAACCCAATTGAATGGAAACGGCAATAAAAAAGCGCAGCCCTCGCCACGCCCTTATGCATCTAAACTCCCCACTCGCTGGGGAACCCAATTGAATGGAAACTATACGATTCAATTCCAATCGTCAATACTTTTGAGAGAATTGTTTTGCTCCCCACTCGCTGGGGAACCCAATTGAATGGAAACGTGCACCATTGCTGAATAGTGGATTCTGGAACGATCGATGCTTTCTCCCCACTCGCTGGGGAACCCAATTGAATGGAAACTCAAGGATTTCGTTCAATCTTTTGAATGGATCGGTCATCTCCCCACTCGCTGGGGAACCCAATTGAATGGAAACCACGCAAAAGCCAAAGAACTAGAGCCATTATCCCGAGACTCCCCACTCGCTGGGGAACCCAATTGAATGGAAACCTGCAAAAAGCCCAGGCACTTTACGCGCGGTATATGACTCCCCACTCGCTGGGGAACCCAATTGAATGGAAACGTATCATCTTCCCTCCTTTAGTGCAACGTTTTGAATGGTTTGCTTTCTCCCCACTCGCTGGGGAACCCAATTGAATGGAAACTTCAATTGCCCTAAGCGATCAAAATGTTCAGCCAGAAAAACTTCTCCCCACTCGCTGGGGAACCCAATTGAATGGAAACTAGATCGGAATCGCCATCTCGACGAGCTCCCGCGCCAATTCCGCCTCCCCACTCGCTGGGGAACCCAATTGAATGGAAACTCCCGATGCCTGTGCTAACGCATGGGGCGCGAGGCTCTAAAGAGGCTCCCCACTCGCTGGGGAACCCAATTGAATGGAAACCCAAGGGATTGCCCTGGTACTGCTCCGATTCCTTGGGTAGCCTCCCCACTCGCTGGGGAACCCAATTGAATGGAAACCTTTCCACATCCCCCACATCTAGGACAATCAGGCTTAGGTTCATCTAAACTCCCCACTCGCTGGGGAACCCAATTGAATGGAAACGAATTCGGTCATGGCCAAAAACCTTGGGATCACAAATGCTCCCCACTCGCTGGGGAACCCAATTGAATGGAAACCGGGAAAGCTTTCCATCACTGTTTCCCGAGCCTGATTTGACTCCCCACTCGCTGGGGAACCCAATTGAATGGAAACTCGATCACCCTGTCAATAGGTTGTTCTATAACGGTCTCCCCACTCGCTGGGGAACCCAATTGAATGGAAACACAGCAGTCGATTTCTCAATTCGCCCAAAACCAACAAGCTCCCCACTCGCTGGGGAACCCAATTGAATGGAAACCCCCCTTACATTGTCCGCCTTATGTGGGGGCTCTTGTTGCCTCCCCACTCGCTGGGGAACCCAATTGAATGGAAACTTTCAGAATAATTGTAAGGCTCCAATAATTCAGAAACATCAATCCCCACTCGCTGGGGAACCCAATTGAATGGAAACCAACAGTACAACTGTGGTTGCGCTGGCAGCCCAAAATCAGCTCCCCACTCGCTGGGGAACCCAATTGAATGGAAACTTTATTTGATTAACACAAGAACGGTTTTGATGGTACCCCATCAACTCCCCACTCGCTGGGGAACCCAATTGAATGGAAACGGATTGCTAAAATTTGCAACACTAGATAATCCAGCCTCCCCACTCGCTGGGGAACCCAATTGAATGGAAACATTTTCAATCTGTTCGATGCGTAATCTTGCTGTAAAATCGACTCCCCACTCGCTGGGGAACCCAATTGAATGGAAACGGATTGCCGTCACCTGTCCCTGTGTAATCAGGATTAATGACTCCCCACTCGCTGGGGAACCCAATTGAATGGAAACCTGTGTGTCGCTGATCCGCCGAAAGTAGGAACCCTTTCGAGCTCCCCACTCGCTGGGGAACCCAATTGAATGGAAACGTTAGTATTTTCAATCGTCCCAAAACCCATTTTAATCTCCCCACTCGCTGGGGAACCCAATTGAATGGAAACCCTACAAATGCTTGTTTAATCGCAGATTGCAGGTAGGTTTCTCTCCCCACTCGCTGGGGAACCCAATTGAATGGAAACCCACGTTGGGTTCCACCCCGATCTGAGAAGCAACCGCATCTTTACTCCCCACTCGCTGGGGAACCCAATTGAATGGAAACTGTCCCTCCCATTGGCCTACGATGCCCATATTGATTATGAACTCCCCACTCGCTGGGGAACCCAATTGAATATTGCCATTCCAACCCTGTTAGCGATCGCTATCCATCATTTATAAATCTGCTTGTTGGATTTAACGTTCGATCGAGTATTTTTAGATTTTCTTAGAGTCGTTTGAGGAGAATAAGACAGGGACAGAAAATATTACTGAATGTTACAGACTTGCAACTTTTTGAAATATAGTTGACTTTTCCCCTAGTTTGTCCGTAGGCTTATGTTCCAAGGCCAATTACAACCGTGTCATGTACCGATTGATTTGGCTAGACCCCAAAAATTAGAGCGCTACCCAGCGTTGCTGGACACAACAAAGGGTAGCTAAACCCCCAAGCTGTATCGGCAGCTGGGCGGTCTGACACGGATTGTAACATTCGATCGGGCCACCCTATTTGTCCTGCGCAAAGGGTGGCTTTAATTTTTGGGATTTCTTCCCGCTACAACATTTAGGAGAAGTCCCATGGTGATTAATTTTGCAGAACTCGATCGGGTAATCGAAGACGATCGTAAACCCATGCATGTGTACCTCGTGGGGACACAGCAGGATGTGCAGGCAACGATCAATCAGTTGTATGTGCTGCGGTTCAGCGATCGGGTTCGCTGGAGTCCTCCCGTTCCAGTTCCGGGTTCGACTTGGCGCTATGTCAGTGTGATGGAGCGCGATCGGGCTTAGTTAGTCGATCACACTAAATCCGCAGATCCCCCTAAATCCCGGAGATCCCCCTAAATCCCCCTTCAAAAGGGGGACTTTGAGAGGATAGTTGATTTTTTGGCTAATATCATCAATTTTCTCCCCTTTTCTAGTTCTTCTTTTTGAAGCGACCGTTCACCCCCATAGAATTAACGGTATCCTAGAAACAACGATCGGCGTCTTGCGGAGGCGGTAACAGCAATGGTTGCAACCTTAATGCCAGAGACAGAGCGACTAACGCTCTACGACATGCACTGGAAAGACTACGAAACCCTACTGACCTTGCTGGGCGATCGCCCCATCCGCATCACCTACAACCAGGGGATAGTCGAACTAACGACCCCTACCTACCACCATGAACGCTACAAAAAAATCCTAGGCAGACTCCTAGAAACACTCACCGAAGAACTGAACATCCCGATCGCCGGAGGCGGTTCCACCACCTTCAGGCGGCCCAGCCTAGAACGCGGATTAGAACCCGATGAATGCTTTTACATTCAAAACGAACCCCTAGTCCGGGGAAAACGCGCCATCGACCTCAACCAAGATCCCCCACCAGACCTCGCGATCGAAATCGATATTACCAGCAGTTCCATCAACCGCATGGCCATTTATGCAGCCCTAGGCGTCCCAGAAGTGTGGCGCTTCGATGGAGAAACCTTAACCTTTCACCAACGATCGGGCAACGAATATCAAACCGTGCAGATCAGCCCCACCTTTTCACAAGTGCGATCGCAGGATCTCCTCGCCTTTATCCAACTCGCCGAAACCACAGACGATACAACCGTCATTCGTCAGTTTCGCCATTGGGTCAAAGAGAACTTATCACCCCATTAACCCTTCCCATCCCCCAGGACTTGCGCCCACTCCTAACTGTGAACAATTAAATAAGCGATCGTTCCTCCTTATACCAAATTGATTAATCAATGCTACAGATCCGATCCCCCCTTGTATCTTAAGAGTAGTGGTAGACCGATCCCCCCTGGATTGAGAAAATCGCGGGCTAGCCAGGGTCGCCACTACTTTGCACTAGGGCCAA
>NZ_JBLZFX010000058.1:0-36115 GCF_050753345.1 Alkalinema pantanalense CENA528
TCGGGGCGCTATCGCAATCGCAGGAAGCGGTTTGGACTCCGGCTCAATTTGATTGCGGGTCTACTCAATTTTGAACTGGCACAAGCCACTTGATTCATGCAGGAGGTCTATTGATGCTTTCTCACCTCAATCACCGCAGCATTGGTTGAGGGATCGCCAAAATTTTTCGATAAATTTTCTGAGCTTTGACTATAATTTCTGGGCTTTGACTATAATCAATGACACCCGCAGATATTTTCAGACAATGTCTCCCGGCAATATTCGCCCAGCAACATGGTTCAGATGATATCTGTCAGGAAAACTGTTAAGAAAAAACTGTGGAGTAACGTTAGTCCACAATGATTTGTATCCCGTTCTCTCTACATTTTGGGGGGGATCAGGTATAGTACAACAGACTTGTTTTTGCTAAATCACGGTTCCGTTCTATGACTTGAATTTTCTCAAGTAATTCTTTTCGATCGTGACAGACGATCGTAGAATCATCATAACTACGAACCAGCGAGTTTATTCGCGATGCTCAATACTTTCGTGGAGTAACGTTACTCCACAGCAACAGCAAGCTAACTCTCCCTACTCTCTCACCCCCCTACTCTCTCACCCACCCACTCTCTCACCCACCCACTCTCTCACCCTCCTACCCCAACTTTTCCGCAGGTTGCTACAGGAGCATTCATCATTCTGACCCCTTTGCGAGATCATCACAACCCATCATGGCCGTAGCCAAATCTGGAAAACCTCAAGTCCGCATTATGATCGGCAGCAATGCTGGCGGTTCTGGCAAAACAACCACTTCGGTACACCTCGCTTATGGTCTGGGTAAGCGGGGCTATAAGGTGACGATCGTTGAGTTAGACTACTCTGGGTCGTTAAGCTCCTTTACCGGATTGCCCATGAATCCCACGGAAGATCAATCGATCGCGACCGTCCTCCACAAAGCCTTTAAGGGAAACTATCCCCTACAACCGATCTGGGCCAACAAGCTGTCAACGGTCACTGCGATTCAGGGGGGTGAGGCGATTCGTGACTGCATCCGGGAAGTGCCGATTAACGCGAGGGGCCATTACACCCTCCAGGATCGCTTGCTCGACTATCCCCTAGAGGCTGATGTTGTCATTTTTGACACGCCTGCCTCCTTGGAACCCATGGGTGTGATGGCCTTAGCTGCCAGTACTCATGTATTGTCCCCCATCAAGCCGGAGATCAAGGATGCCCAGGGGCTATTTGGCTTTTTGCGCTGGTATGACACCACGATTGAAGAATTGCGGTTACGCCCCCAACCGGAAATATTGGGATTTTTGCCAATGCGGGTCGATTATGTCAACAGTGGCACCCATCGGGATGTCCTTGGGGTCGATCGGAAGGGGAAGGCTCAAAGTAACGTTGATGTTTCCGCCACCCTGCCGGGACTTCTGGATAGTGTCGGCATCCATTGTTTTCCGCCCGTCAAGGAATCAAAAAATTATCTCCGAGCCTGCGTTGATGGGTTACCATTACCGCTCTACCGTCCAGGGCTACCGGCGGCTCAGGATTTTGATCCTGTGATCACCCGTATTATTCAGCTATTGAAGTAAGCGAATCAAGTCAGTGAACTTGAAGTGTAAGCAAATCCGGCGTTGGAAAGGAGTTTAATGATGGGAAAAGTGGGCGCAAACTTGCTGGCAGGCTTCCAAGGCGTGCGGGAAAACCAGGAACTCATTTCGCTCCGGGCACAGGTTCAGGAATTACAGGCAGCCCTCGCCCAAGCCCGATCGGGTAATTTGGATGCGCCGGAAAAGGCGGATCTAGATCAACGGATGGAGGGGCTGACGGCGGTGCTGCAACAAACCGGTGGGGTGCATGAGATTGCCCTAGCGTTGATCGATCGCGACGATGCCCAACCGCGCACCGTTTTCCCCCGAGTCACGATCCAAGAACGGATGGAAAGTCTGCGCTACCACGGTCAAAAGACGCCGATTATTGTGATTCCGTTAGAGAGTGGGCGGTATCGGCTGTTTGATGGAGAATTGCGCTTTCGATCTGCCCAGAAACTTAACTGGACAGAACTCAAAGCCGTTTTTTTGCCGGAGGAAGAAGTCACCGATGCCCGTGAGTTATTTGAAGGGCAGGTCATTACTAGCATCCATTCTCAGCGGCTCCATGATTTGGATTTGGCCACGGCCCTAGTGCGGCTAGCGGTGGAACAGCATCCAACTCTAGCGGGCCAGGAGGAACGATTTAGTACGTTACTCAATACCGCTTTGCGCCGCTTGGAACGGGAAGGCAAGTTAGCGGAACTTGCGGAAATTCGGGTGGCTGAACCCGATCGGCAAGCCCAATGGATCGAGGAAGCGGGATTTCGTGAGTTCGAGGAGCAGCAATTGTTTGCCACGATTCTGCGGCTGCAATTGAATCCTGTGTCGATCAATTCCAATGTTTTTCCATTGCTCAAGTTGGCGGAGGATTTGAAGGAAGTGATTCGCACGGAGGGTCTGGAAAGTAGCAAAGCCAGGGAGCTGAATCGCCTTTCTGCGGAAAAGTTGAACCAAACCGAAGCGAAAGCCAGTCAAATTCGTCAACAGGTAACCCAAGAGGTGATCCAAAGTCGGCTGTCGCTCAATGAGACTCGGAAGTTGGTGCAGCAAATGATTCAGGCCCATAATCCCCAACAGCGATCGACCTCCAGCCACGAACGTTGGGTCAAGAGCATTGCTGCGATCGAAGTGGAAACGATCGCTGATCCGGGTGTGTTGAAAGAGCTCAAGGTGGCATTAAAAGCAAAACTGGATGAGGTCAGCCAAGCATTGCGCAAGTAAGGCGAGCTCGTTGATCCTTGAGTCAATCTTTTACTGTGGAGTAACGTTACTCCACAAACTTGGAATATTTTATTTGAAGAGTGTTAGGGCGATCGCTGCTTGAGTCGCAACTCTCTCTTGAATGCTTCCTTCGCTATGCATTCGATCGTCATCACAGACTTTATACCTCTTGATTATCGGCTTGGAGTTGCTGCAGTTGTTCGATCGTGAGTTCAGTAATTTCGGCGATTGTCTCCAGTGATATATTCTTGCGAAGCATTTTGAGGGCGATCTCTTGTTTCTCTTCTAACTTAGCTCGTTCTTCAGCCATGCGTTCGATCGTTGTGACATACTTCATTTGCCTTGCCTCCTCAAACGCCTTTAACTCGCTCTGGAACTGCTTTTCCAACACTTCCGGCAACTTCATCAACCAGTCTAAGAAGTTGTGTAATTCCAGTATATCCTGCTCCCCATAGCCCTGGTCATACAGCATCGTCGTCAGCCGATACCGCCAAGTTTTCCTTGCTTGGGGCTGATTATGCGTCTCTTTTGTCTTCAAATGCGCCATCGTTACTACCGCAAACGGATTGCGAATTGCCGCCAAAGTGTTCCAGTCCACTTGATAATCGAGCAACTTCACGATCGGGAATCGGAAGTCCGTCGCACAGCCCCACAATTCATCTTGAAACTGCTGGGGCCGCCAAGTCTCACTTTCATCTGCCAAAATCACCAAACTGACCACCGGACAGTCATAGCGATCGCGCAAGCGGTAATTGTAGCTATACATCCTGGCTGCAAAGTTGCCTTCCCACTGACCTTGAACTTCAATATGACAGATGACTAGTGCAGGTTCACCATTTACGCGATAGACCTGCACCAATTTATCTGCATAGCGTTTAGGAACTTCTGCATCGCGCACCACCTTCTGAAGCTCTTTGTCCAAAAAGACGATCGGCTTTGACCAGTCAACATCGGTTTCGATCGTTGGGAAGAAAAACCGCAAGAAATCCCGGAAATAAACTTCAATCACCGACTTCCAGGGATTATCGTAATCTGTCTCCTGGGATTTCTTTGCCTGGTTTTTCGGGTTCGTCATAGTACAGAAAACGGATCAAAACTCCCAGATTATACAGATTTCAGGATTGTCGTCCTAAGCATTCCCCATTTCCAGCAGTACCTTCAGGGTTCCTTTTTGTTGGGCTTGGTCGAAGGCGGAGAGTCCTTGGCTGAGGGGATAGCGAGCTTGGATGAGAGGTGTGACATCAACTTTGCCCAGGGCAAGAAGATCCAACGCAGGGGCAAAGGGGCCACACCGAGAACCGACGATCGTTAATTCATCCACCACGATCGCGGACATATCCAAGCTCAATTGTCCGGCGTAGGTACTTTTGAGGACGAGGGTACCCCGAGGTCGCAGCGATCGACGCGCTGTTTCAAAGCCGCTGGGATTTCCGGTACATTCCACGGCGATGTCATAGCTTCCAGAGGCGATCGAATTGGCGGTGGCTGCGGTTACTAAGGCAGTGGCAATGCCGCGATCGCTTAAGTTGGCTAACTTGTCTGCGTGCCGACCAACGGTGAGCAACTCACAACCCGTTAATGCTAAGGTCTGCGCCACCAGTTGCCCCAGCTTGCCATCGCCTACCACAAGCACGCGATCGTTAGGCGTAATGGTTACCTGTTCCAAAATTTCCAGGGCGGCGGCGAGGGGTTCGGTAAAAGTGGCTGCTTCGGTGGAAATGGTATCAGGCACGATGTGTAAATTCTGCACCGGGAGACAGAGGTAGTCGGCAAATGCGCCGTTGTGGTTGACGATGCCTAGCACTGATCGGTTGCGGCAATGGGTGGGCATTCCCCGCTGACAGCAGTCGCACTGCCCACAGGCTGCGTTAATTTCCCCGACGACCCGTTGATGGAGTAAGTGTTCTGGCCCACGATCGACCACACCCACAAACTCATGGCCGAGGATGCCTTGGTAGGGGTAGTAGCCACGTAGCAGTTCTAGATCCGTGTTGCAGATGCCTGCCCGTAGGACTCGGATGCGGGCCTCGTTGGGGGCAGGTTCTGGTAGAGGTAAATCGTTCCGTAGCGTGAGTTCTCGGTCTTGCAGCCAAAGTCCTTGCATAGCCGTTGGTCAAAATAAATGAGTAGAAGTCAATTGCCGCTCCCAGTATCGCACGAAGCCTTTAGCCTATTGGGCTAATTTGTGGTGTAACGTTAGTCCACAGTTTTCTACGCAAATCAAGATAGTTCTGCTTGACCTATTCGCGATCGAATTTTACCCCGCTTATAGCCATCTGTAGCGGCATCCAGACTGTTGTGGTGTAACGTTAGTCCACAGTTTCTGAGTAACGATAGTTTTTGGGTAACGATAGTTTTTGGGTAACGATAGTTTTTGGGTAACGATCTGCTTACTCTACTAGGTCGTCCATGGCGGTGTCCGCTGCCTGAACAACGGGTTAATCCACGGCTTGAGCAACGCTCACTGGATGGCTAGCAAGTCATTGGAACGGCTATTTTTGCAAGCTGTTTTGCAGGGTGTTTTGTTCGGAAATTTAATCTTGCTCCCAATTCTGGTAGCCCTCTAAGGGATTTGCAAAGAAATAATATCCCCTCGTCATTCCCCTACCCTCCTACCCTTTTACTCTCCTACCCTTTCACTCTCCTACCCCTATCCAATCGGGATTTTATTGATGCGCTGTTCCCTAACCCTGTGGTGTAACGTTAATCCACAGGGTTATTCCTGTAGATTGGTCGTCGAAAATCTTGGAGATCACGATCGGCTTTGAGGATCTCAAGTGAGGATTTGAGCGATGGACAGTGGCAATTAATGCTCTAGGTCTGCTGGAGAAACCTCGATCTCTGGCTTGCGGATCTCCGTCTCCATGATTGCCTGAGTGACCCAAACTTCTGGTGAATAAAACTCGCCCCGCTGTTCTAACTGAAAGTTGCCTAGCAGTGCCCCTAGCCACACTTCAATCCAGGGCAAATTCAACATCAGCGGTAAATCTAATAGCCGAATCGCTGCGTTGTGGGTGATTAAAGAAGCTGCGATCGCCTGCGTCCAATCGGAGACATTTTCATCGTGGGCTAGTTGCAGTGCTTGCTCTTTATTCGTAATTTCAGGATTAGGATTTTCAGTTGGATAGGGGTTGAGGGAACTGCTGAGGAGTCCAAGATCGTCCTCACAATTAGCAGTTAAACTCTGTGTTTGCCATTCATCTAACAGTTCTAGGAGGGTCGATTTATCCACTGGAGCCACGATCGTATCGGCGGGTTTTGCCTTCGATTTACGCAGACGGGGTGGTGGTGGCTCGACTAAATCCGTGAGATCCAGAGCCATGGTTTGGCGTACCAGATCGGCAAAGAAATCATCTTCAACGATCGGATCTCGGTAGGCGTCCTCCCATTTCCCCATGAGCGCTTGCGCCCGCGACTCGTAAAGCTCTGCCAGTTCCAGCAACAAATCCCCCGCCAATTTCAACTGTTGAAACTGGGAAAATTGTGTTAAGACCGGATCAATTTCTGCCAGAAGCATGAGGAGATCTGTAGACTCCGGCATTCGTTTAGCAATCTGGACATTTTGTGACGCCCGAGGCCACTCCAGTGAAGGCATCAGTGAAGATGTAGGATCTGGGTTCATCTTTGCAGGATTGGTCTCGGCAGGATTGGTCTCGGCAGAATAGGTGTTCGCAGGATGGGTATTCGCTACGGTCGTATCTGCTGAATTGGCATCTAACGAATTTCTAGTCTGATCTTTCATTCGCGGCCTCCAGAACTGTAGGGATTGAGGTGCGCTCCGTGATAGGGACAAGGCCGAATGGGACATTGAGCGATCGAATGTTGAACTTGGCTGGCAAATCGTTCAAATCCAGACCGCCGACCATTCCCATAGCGATCGTATAAAGCATCCAGTAACTGCTTTGCGTAGGCTTTTACTAGGCGCGGCGGTAGGCCAAAGGTGTGCTGCGGTCCTGTGCGGGCGATCGGTTGATTCCCCATCCACAGTTCCGCATAGAGGGCATGAATTACCACCTCATCCTGTACCTGACGCGGCTTGTCTGCATAGGTGTGCAGCACCACATAGGGCATAACAGGCAACGGTACGGTTAACTCGGCAATGGCGGCTTTTTGTCGCTTCTGATCCTTGCCTTTGCGGTAGTAGGAACGCCGACTGTGACAGATCTCATCCTTCCAGCAGCCATCCCCACCCAAGGCTGCATCATGGAGAGTTCGGGCTTCGTTGGCCGAAAGCAAGCTACAAGCCCAGCATTTTTCGTTGGTTCGTCGTCCCATGCTTTTCCCGTCGGATTCGTCACCCCAGAAGTGGTGCAGAAAGGGTGCTCCACGCTAGGGCCTAGTTCATCTTACTGCTGGATTATAGAATCGAGTCAGTTATTTTCTTAGTTAATTCTGATATAGATAATTTAAGTTATTAGACTTAGATTATTATCAGATTATTTAAAAACCCTGGAAAACCCTTGGATAATTTGCTTAACAACTGAGACTTAGCGTGGATCCTCAATAGTTACCCCGATCGCCATGCAATATTCTGAGCTTCCCGACGCTGAACTTCCTGGCGCTGAACTTTCTGGTGCTGAATCTCCCGACACTGAATCTCCCGACACTGAATTTGCCAAGAGTACACCTGAGGCGACTGTACAGGTTGCAGCACGTGGGAGAAGCGCAGACGCCATTTTACCGATCGTGATTATTTCGTTAGAGGAGGATGCCAGCGGCGAGATCGCGCCATCGTCGGATGTGCTCGTAACGTCACCAGAGCCGCACCTGCAACTGATTGAGCAATTTCTTCAGGCAAAAGCCGCTGGCAGCACCCAAAAAGCCTACCGCCACCAACTCATGAAATTTGTAACCCATTTGGCCGCGATTGATAATCCCCTAAATCCCAAGGAAAAACGGTCACAAGCCTGGGAGACCGTGACCGCTGACGAGATTCGCAAATATGTCATTGTTCTGCGCCAAGCGGGGCAAAAGCCCACCTCCATCAAGCAAGCCCTCAGCGCGATTCAATCGTTTTATAAATGGCTACGGCAACAGGGCCACTACCCTGCCACCCAAGCCTTGCCCACGGATTTAATCGATCGGCGTTTCCTCGATCGTCGATAGGAACGCAATAATCTACGGGGCGGTAGGTTCTGGTGCAGGTTCCGCCGCAGGTTCTGGAGCGGGTTCTGGAGCGGGTTCTGGTGCAGGCTCTGCCGCAGGTTCTGCCGCAGGTGCAGGTTCTGCCGCAGGCGCAGGTTCTGGTGCAGGTGCAGGTTCTGCCGCAGGTGCGGGTTCTGCCGCAGGTTCTGGAGCGGGTTCTGCCGCAGGCGCAGGTTCCGCAGATGGGGCAGGCTCAGCCGCAGGGGCGGGGACGATCGGAGGGGCTGAGATCGGGAGCGAAATTCCACCCGCTGGAGCCGTGGGTTCTGCGGGACGGGTATTTTCAGCAGTCGCAGGGGCATTTTGACGTTTTTCAGCTTGCCATTGCCGATCGAGATCCTGCGTTAATGCTCGGTTGCGTTCTGCTTGCTGCCGCTCCTCGGCGCTCAAGTTGTTGTCTTCAAACTTAAAACGAATAGGCCGATCGCGCAGTTCTGCGGGACGGGATTCCAACTGCCGCCGCAACTTATCCATCAATTGTCCTTTCGCGTTTTCAAAAGCAGCGTCCAGTTCCTGATCGCCACTGGAGCGCACCTGCTTGATATCGACCAAGCGACCTTTATCGTCGTAAACCGGCATAATGCGAGGGCGATAGCCTGCCAGCACCCGTTTATTTTGTCTGCGATCGTAGGTGATGCCATCGTAGTTAGGCTTGGGCTTGGGCTTGGCAGGCTTTTGCGTTGCCGGAACGATCGCGAGGGGTTGGGTAGAAGGTTTAACTTGGGGCTTTGGTGCGGGGGCTTTGGCGATCGGGGCAGTGCCCTTGCCTTGGCCGTTACCACTGCCAGATCCCTTTCCAGCACCATCGCCACCATTGCCGTTTGCCTGTCCCCCGGTGCCTGTACCTAAACCAGAATTCTTAAAAATTCCCCGTTCTTGGGGTGTAGAAGGCTTGGCGGGAGCGGGTTTGGTGGGCGTTTGTGGAGTAGATGCAGATGTGGTGGGTGTCGGTTTGGGCTCTTCTTGTAAGTCCCGATCGGTAATTTCTGGAGCCTCCGGTACTTCCGGTGGGGCTTCGGGCTCTGCAACCTGGGGTTCCGGTTCCAAGGTCGCAACTTGTAGCATTTCATCGCCGCCACTGCTGCCCCCAGCTTCCTCTGGCTCACTGAATTCGCTCATGGCTAGCTCTTCCGGCGCTGCCAACTCATCGGATTCTTCAATGACAATTTCCTGTTCCGGCTCTTCCACAGGCGGCATTTGCGGGATCGTCGGCTTCAGGTAAACTAAGGCGATCGCAATTCCATGAATCAGCGCCGATCCGCCAAACGCGATTAACATCAAGCGTTTTAGCAAAGACTGATCCCTCAGCCGTTGTTCGCGGGCGCTGGTGGAAGAAGGATTGGGAGCAAGAGAAATCAGCATAGGGAATGAGAAGAATTGTAGCAGCCAGCTTTCAGAATCACATCTCGATCGAGCAGTAGGAATCTCGAAAAAATTGTCGATCGCCGTAGCTCTGATCCCCCACATCTCCCCGATTCCCAATCAACTTGCAATTTGGACCCATAACTCTCCCCAAAATCTCCCTTATTAAGGGGGACTTTACAGAAGAAGGGATGAGCTATGGGTTTGAAGGAGGGTAGGGTTTTAGGGGCAAAATATTGAGAAGTAATCTCATTAAGTTAAAACACCCTGTATGGTAAACGATCTCAGGATCAGTTTCAACCCATTTTCTGTGAATTATGTTTACCTGACTTTTGAAACTGTACCTAGAATTGCACTGAGAACGAACCAATCACAGTAAAGGGTTCGCCAAAGTAATTTCTAGAAGCCCGTACATTTTGTACCGACTCAATGTAATTCACATTGCCGATGTTCTTGAAATTCAAGCCCAGTCGCCAGTTATTGCGCCGATAGAAAATTGCGGCATTGGTCACAAAATAGCCATCCGCTTGGTAGCTGTTATCCAAATCCCCCTGGCGATCGCCCACGTAATTAAATCCAACGCCAATGCCCAGCCCTTGCAAGCTGCCCTGCTGAACTTCATAGGTCGTCCATAGGCTGGCACTGTGCTCCGGGACACCAAACAGACGGTTTCCAATCAAGCTGGAATCACTGTCCTGGGTGACTTCTGCATTGATGTACGCATAGGATGCAATGAACTTCCAACCGGGGAGAATTTCACCCGCTAGATCCAATTCAACCCCTCGACTGCGCTGCTCCCCGCTGGAAATGAAAGACAGCGGAAAATCGGGATCGGGAACGGCCACATTTTGTTTTTTCACATCAAAATAGGCCAGGGTTGCCAGCAGTTTCTTGTTAAACAATTCTGTTTTCACCCCAACTTCCCAACCTTCGCCCCGTTCCGGTTCCAAGGGATCGCCATTCACCGTTGTATTGGCGCTGGGGGTAAACGATCGGGAATAGCTGCCATAGAATGACAAGGATTCCGTCGGCTGGTACAGGATGCCAAAGCGCGGCGTCCAAGCGGTACTGGTAATTTCAGTTTCGTTGGCATCAACCGCCAAACCGGGTAAGGCTTCTGCCTTTTGGGTTACTGCATCGTAGCGCACGCCTAGAAGGAGCTTCAGGTTTTTCTGAATGGCAATTTGATCTTGTAAATAAATCCCTAATCGATCGGACTTGAGGCTACGTCCTCCAAAGTCAAATAAATCCGCTTCATTCGGTTTAGCCAACTGACCGTATACAGGATTGAAAATATCTAAGGTTGTCAATGTGGTGGGATCGAGCACCGAAAATTCTCGGGTGTCACTGTGGTTTAAATCCACCCCAAACAGCAAAGTATGTTCCAATCCGCCCGTCGCAAACTGACCCACCACATTGGTTTGCATCGTATAGGAACGGCTTTCCCCTTCCTGGGACGCATAGAAGCGATCGACGAAACCCGCATTGTCTACGAACAGCGGCAATGCGATGACGTTGTAGTCATAGCCATAGAAGGTATAGCGGAAAGCATTGCGAATCTTCCAATTGGGGTTAAACCGATGTTCTAAGTTATATCCGACATTAACGTAATTTGTAGAAACATTATCATCCGGCTCATTGACAATTTGTTCACGACGAGTATTGCCGACCTTGTTACCCACTGCGGCAATCCCGAGATCCGCAGGCCGATCTTCACTCAAATATTCCAGTGATAAATTTAAATCCGTCTGGGGATTTACTTTGATGGCTAAGGTCGGTGCGACGAACGATCGAATAATGTTTTTTTCGTAATCGCGAAACCCATCGTTGTTTTGGAACAGTGCATTAAGGCGATAGAGAACCGTTCCCTCGGAATTCAATGGCCCGGAGAGATCCAAACGAGGCTGCACAAAATTACGCCTCCCCAGTTGCAATTCCAATTCCGCAAAGGGGTTGGCTAACGGTTTTTTGGCAACGAGGTTCAGTACGCCTCCGGGCTGAATTTCCCCGTAGAGAATGGAAGCAGGCCCCTTGAGCACTTCCACCTGTTCTAAATTGGCCACTTCTGGAGTCGCCTGTGAGAACCCGTAGTTCCGGAAGCCGTCCCGCAGCACGGGGGCATCATCAAAACCCCGGATGCTAAACCGACCGCCCCGACCAAAGTTTTCCCCGGAAAAGGTGACGCCACTGACGTTGCGGGTCACTTCTTCTAGGCGGGTTGCTTGCTGATCTCGAATGACATCCTTGGGCACGACCTGAATCGACACGGGGGCATCGAGAATCCGAGTGTCCGTTCCGGTGGCGGTGGAGGCACTGGGGACTCGGTAGCTGGGAGCTTGGTCGGCAGTAATGACAATTTCTTCTTCGCCTTCATCTGTGGGGGATGCTTGGGCGATCGGGGCATTGGATTGCGTCTGCACCGTGACGATCGGTAGAGTGGTTTGGCCGATCGCACGAATTTCAATTTGATTGTTCGACCCTTGGCGAATAGTGATTGACTGGATGTTAGCTGTGGGATTTTCAACTTGAAAGCTTTGACCATCCTGCAGTCTCAAAACTGCATTGGGGATTTCTGCAATAAATGTATTGTCTTCGTTGCGTGTTTCTGCCTGGAGTTGTCTGGTTTGTGCCGTAATCAGCAGAATTTGCACTCCAGTTTCCGTTGGATTCACCTGCACATCCGTCACAGCAATCACTGCGGCCTGCTCTGTCTGCGCTAGAAGTTGTTGCGCCTGGGTTTTGGTTCCTTTAAGATCCGTCAGCCGATGGACAGTAGGGGTGGATGAGTGGGAGGAACTGGTTTCCGTTGCTCCGCTGGGAGAACTCGCGAGCAGCGCGATCGCGCTTACTAAACCTAAAGCTGTTACACGTTGGTATCGATTCATGACATTCCTCATGCAAAACGTAATGGGAGCGGGCATCAAAATTTCAGTTGCCGGAATCACTACCGAATCATCCCGAGGGATCATCCCATAGGTGCCTTGTCGCAACCCCAGATCAGCTCACCAGTCTTGCAAATTTCTTTCATTAATAGGCCACAGTAGAGGAATTTGTTGATGCTGTCAAGCAATAAATTATGCCAAGTTAGAGGCAATAGAGCAGGATGATTGGGCGAAATTCCACGATCGGTTTGCCAGCGAATTCTATGTTGAATCGCTGAAAACTTTGTTCTAAAAGGCTTTGAGAATTGCAAGTTCCTAGAGGAAGTTGGGCAATGGCTCGATCTGGCCTGTCTGTGCTGATTAAGTTTTTGATATAGATTCTCAATATTGCTCTTCGTTCAGAGTTTGTAGTACAAGACTCCCCCCTCAGATTTCATCAGATTTCAATTGAGTAGTACAAGATTTATTGCGGAACAAGATTACACCGTACCCTGCACAATCTGCATGAGGGGTGTCTGAGGCTCGGCGATCAAGTGCCGTAAAATCCGTTGGTAATGTTCAAATAATTCTGCCATCCCCGTTGGTGTAAACAGCTCCACACTGTAGTTCACCGTAATGCTGAGGGTCTGTGCCGTTTCGATATAGATTTCCAGAGGGGTTTCATCGGAACTAAGTTCGGATTCGATCTCGGCCCATTCGCGCTGTTTGGTTTGCATATCGATCACCTCCCAGGCCGACGGATTCGCGTTGACTGACTCCTGAACCGCTGTCGTGTGGGTCACACTGGCCATCAGTACTGCGGGAACCACCGACGGTAGCCGAGACTGCATCTGTTCCATCACCCAGCCGATTGGCAAGTCCTGGTGGGCGATTGCGTCATTTACCTCCGTTTGCAATTGTTGTACCCACACCGATCCCGGTAGTGTTGGCAAAAGTTGCGATCGCACAATCACATCGTTGATAAAGCAGCCAATCATTCGTTCGGTTTCCGGTAAGGTGCGATTGCCCACCGTCAGAAAGATCCAAAGCTCCTGCTGTCCTGTCCAGGCGGCTAGAGCCAACTTCAACACTGCCAACAATAGGCCAAAGCGGGTAACTTTTAATTGCTGACTCAACGCCGTGACGGCAGCGGTCAGCGGTTCCGGGAGTTGGGTAAAGGCGTGCCGCGATCGCCGACTGCGGGGTGGCTGTGAGGGGAACGACGGGGGCGCGATCGTGGCCTCCCGGTTACGCCATTTTTGTTCCCAATGCTGAAGCTCCTGGGCGATCGTGGCTTCGCTGTAAACCTGACGCTGCCATTGGGCAAACGCTGCATACTGCCATTCCACGGGCGGCAATGGGGAAGGACGACCTTGGGAAAACGCTGCAATTAACGTTTGCAACTCCTGCAATAAAATACCAAAGGACCAGCCATCGGTAATGATGTGATGTAGGGTGATCAGCAACCAATGCTCGGTGGGAGCCAGTTGGAAGCGGGCCACGCGCCAAAGGGGAGCCGTTGCTAGATCGAAAGGTTGCTCCGAAAGTTCGATCGCATGGTTTAAGGCAGTGGTTTCGAGATCGGCTAAAGGCAAGGTTTGTAAGTCAAAATCCTGTACGGTGAATTCCAATTCCGGCAAAATTACCTGCCTGGGTTGACCCGCGATCGCTGGAAAGACTGTCCGCAAAATGGCATGGCGACGGATCAATTCATTCACACTTTTTGCTATAGTGTCTCGCGTTAAGTCTCCCCGGAACCGTAACGTAATTGAACTATTCCAAGCCGCGCCATTGCTGCCCGAATGGTGCAGTTCCCAAATGGACTCCTGGAAAAAGGAAAGCACGATCTCGGATTGAGCCGATTCATCGATCGTGCGGAATGGCGGACGGGTGGGATGGGTGAGCGGAATTGCTGGATTGTTTTCTCTGGAATGATCTATAGCATTCTCTACAAGCGGCTTCTGAGCTTGCTGTAACGTTGTAACTCGCTGTGCTAGACCTGCCACTGTGGGAAATTCAAACAGATCGACGATCGATAACTTGACTCCCAGGACTGGAATCAATCGCGCTAATAGTTTGGTGGCTAATAACGAATGACCTCCTAATTCAAAGAAATCATCGTGAATGTTAACTGGCTTGTCATGATCCTGTTCTAAAGGCAACACCTGGGCAAATGCTTGGGCGATCGTGACTTCGAGATCCGTGCGAGGTGCCACCAAGGTTTCTCCACGATCGATGCGATCGAAAACAGGTTCCGGCAAGCGCTGACGATCGAGTTTACCGCTGGTGTTTAACGGGAGTCGATCCAGCGGAACGAATGCTGCGGGGATCATATATTTGGGCAACCGTTTTTCCAAAAATTGTCGGAAATCACGGCTGGAAATCGCCGCACGATCGAAGCCTACAGATTTTGCTGAATCAATATTTCGAGGTACCCAATAGGCGATCAAACGGATATCTCCCGATGCATCTCGCCGATCGAGAATCACCGCTTCCTGCACTACGGGATGTTGATTGAACACCGCTGCAATTTCGTCTAATTCAATCCGAAAACCCCGCACCTTAACCTGATTATCGATGCGTCCCAGAAATTCCAGATTGCCATCCGGCCAATAGCGCACCCGATCGCCTGTTTTATACAGCCGCGCGTCGGGAGTGGAACTGAAGGGATTGGGAATAAACGCCTGCGCCGTCAACGCGGGTCGATTTAGATAGCCTCGGGCGACCCCCGCCCCGCCAATGTAGAGTTCACCGGGGACGCCGATCGGAACAGGCTGCAATGCTGGGTCTAAAACATAGGTGCTCGCATGGCGCACAGGTCGCCCGATCGGTAACTCCCGCCCCACCCAGTCCGCTGGATTAAGACCAGTCAGATCTGCCGTCGTGGTTACGATCGTGGCTTCCGTAGGACCATAGCTATTCACCAGTCGAACCTGGGCAGGAACCTGTTGTTGCCAGAGCATCCAGCGATCGACCAGTGCTTTTTCCCCACCAATGATGACTAACCGCAGTGAATCTGCTAGTGAGTCTGCTAGCGATCGGTTTAGCGTTGCTTGAGGTGTTACTAAATCTGAGGGTACTGAATTTAATGGCGTTACCATTTCTGTAACCAGTTGGTGCCAAAAAGCTGTGGGTAGGTTGAGGACGGTAATGCGCCAGTCCCAACAGGTTTGTAAAAACTGCGCCATGGAACTGAGCATGGCTTCCGTGCGTAATACCAGTGTCGCCCCCTGCACCAAGGTGGGGTAAATTTCCTCCGCCGCTGCATCAAAACTCAGCGAGGCAAACTGCAAGCAGCGATCGTGGGCTGAAATTTGATAATTCTCAATGGCCGATGCGGTGTAACTCACCAGCGATCGGTGTTCCACCATCACGCCCTTGGGGGTTCCGGTTGATCCGGACGTGTAAATCACATAGGCCAAAGCATTAGGTTGTACCGGAATGGCTAAATTCTCCGATCGTGCCGCCGCAATCCTAGGCCAAGCTGCGTCTAAATCCACGATTTGGGTTGTTGGAAAGTCCTGGGGTAATCGTGCGGTTAGATGGGCTTGGGTCAGCAAAACTGCCACCTGAGCATCGGAGACAATCCAAGCTAGGCGTTGGGTCGGTATCTGGGGATCTAGGGGCACGTAGGCTCCTCCGGCCTTGAGGATGCCCAACAGTGTAACTATCATCAATCCCGATCGATCGACCCATAACCCGACTCGACTTTCTGATTGAATGCCCAGCGTTTGCAAATAACGAGCCAGTTGATTAGCTTTTTGGTTAATTTCAGCGTAGGTTAATTGTTCGGTTCCCCATTGAACTGCAATAGCATTGGGCGTTTTCTCTACCTGCTGTTCTAGCCAATGGTGAATGCAATCCTGGCTAGGTTGCGAGATCGTGAGTAAATGCCATTGCAACAATTGCTGTTGGTCTTGGGAAGTCAGTAATGGTAAGTGGTCGATCGCTTGGTCAGGATCGGCTACAATGCCCGTCAGCAAAGTCTGAAACTGATCCAGTAACCGCACGATCGTTGCTTTATCAAAGAGATCGGTATTGTATTCCAACTTGCCAATCAATCCATGATCCGATTCCACTAAGTGAAAGGTCAAGTCAAACTGTGCGGTGTGGTTATCAATGCGCTCGTGCTGTACGGTGACTCCCGGTAGTTCGATCGTTTCGATCGCAAACGTATTCTGCAACACTAACATCACCTGAAACAACGGCGCATAGGCAAGGCTGCGCGACAGTTGTAACTCATCTACGAGTTTTTCAAAGGGTAACGTCTGGTGAGCCAACGCACCCAAGACCGTTTCCCGCACTCGCTGCAAGAGGGTTCTAAAACTGGGATGACCGGATAAATCCGTTCGGAGGACAAGGGTATTGATAAAACAACCGATCAGGGGTTCGACTTCCGGTTGCTGGCGATTGGCGATCGGTGAGCCAATGAGAATATCCTCCTGGCCGGTATAGCGAAACAGCAAGGTTTGTAAGGTAGCCAGCAGCGTCATAAACAACGTGGTTTCTGTCTGCTGGCCTAGGCGTTTGAGGCCGTCAGCAATGGACTTGGAAAGGTTAAAGGATAGGGTTTTGCCAACAAAGGATTGGCTTTCTGGGCGGGTGCGATCGCTGGGTAACGTTAAGCGATCGGTGGCTTGGTCTAAGTTTTTTTTCCAGTAGGCTAAGTCAGCATCAAAGCCATGGTTTTGGAAGAATTGTCGCTGCCAGATCGTGAAATCTTTGTATTGTACGGGTAAGGGAAGCAAGGGCGATGGCTGTCCCTGGGAAAAGGCCGCGTATAAGGCGCTTAACTCCCGAAAGAAAACCCCGATCGACCAGGCATCAACGGCAATGTGATGGAAGGTGAGGAGCAGCATGAATTCCCTAGTACTCAGTTGTAGTAATGTCGATCGCAATGTTCGATCGGTCGCTAAGTTAAAGGGTTGACAAGCCTGTTCGAGGGAATATTGCTGGACGTTCGATCGCTGCGTTTCTGGCTCCAGTGCTGTCCAATCCAGCACGGTCAACCGCCAGTCTTCAATGCCTTCGACGGTTTGATAGAGTTCGCCATTCACCATTTGCACCGTCGTTCGTAGGACTTCGTGGCGTTGCAGAATCGTTTTTAGGCTATCTTCCAAGGCAGCGAACTGAAGATCTCCTGTGATGTGTAAGGCGATCGTGATGTTATTCGATACCGCACTTTGTAGCCCTAACTGATCCTGAAACCACATGCGTTGCTGGGCAAAGGATACTGGTAATAACCAACGTCCAAAAGTGTCTTGCTGTCCAATTTGGGCACGATCGTAGTGCTGAATTTTCCAAATGTTCGCAGTTGTATTGGCCTGCGAGTTGGCTGGTTTGTTGGTGGTGAGATCAGTTAAGAGATCTCTTTTCTGATCAGATTTCTGCTTCAACCTTTGCTGAAGTAAGGCTTGTTGTTCTGGTGTTAAAGCTGCAATCCGTTTAGCAAAATCCCTATTGGTATTTTGATTTTCTATTGCACTATTTTCTGATGCATCGTTTGAAATTGGGGTGTTTACTAATTGGCCATTCGCTAGGTTGTTTTTCGCAATATCATTCATCTTCATACTTGTTTCTGTTCTGCATTCTCTGTTCCACGCTGTACTAGCCAACCTAGCGCCGCCATTGCCAAACCACTGTACAAACCGAAAATTGCCACGATCGACCAGTCTGCCAGCCACCAATGGAAACCGATCCCTTCCCCTAACCAAAAGGTTCCTAACGCACTGAGTAGAATTCCTGCACCTAACTTAATCAGGACTTCGGGCACTTGAAGTAAATATTGGTGTAACCCAACGACAATGATGATTGCAAATCCGAGGGCGATCGTGGTGCCGACTAGCGCTTCTAGCCAAGCTTGGGAAGTTGATCCCAGCGTTACCACCAGAATGGCCACTTCGAGCGCTTCTAAAACGGCACTTTTTAGCATGGCTACAAAATTGAAAATGCTAAACCCCAAGGCTTGTGGCTCTAATGTAATTCCTTCTGCGGCCAACGGATCGTCAGACATCCAGCCCGATCGTCGTCCCTGAGCCTGCCGTTGGAGCGACTTATTCACCCACCGCAGTCCTAACCCGAGCAAAATTGCTCCCACCAATCGTTCCAACCACTGAAGGGGAATCCAGAGCAAAATCTGACCCAAGGGCACGGACAAAAGAATCACGAGCAAAATACCCCCCAAACTGCCTAGGAGTGCTTCTCTGGGGTAGCCCGATCTCGCGATTGCGTAGGCAATCACTGCGATTTCTAAAAAGTCGATCGCGGCTCCGCCGGTTGCAGCTAGCAAAATACTTCCGTTCATTGCCGACTCTCTCCCATCCGTATCTGACCATCCGCTCTCTTTCCTATTGCTGTTATGAGTTAACACAGTATAGGAACTTCATCGTTCGCTGCCTGATTGTGGGATACCTGATCGTATTGCTGTTTCAGCGTCTTTAACTGCTCTAGGCTTTCCATCACCCAATCATACTCAATCCCAAAATCAATCAGTGCCGCCACTTCATCTACCCCTGCTGTTTGCAGGTTATCCACCATTTTTTTGCAATGATCCGGTGTTCCCATCAACACTTTGCCGTTGAAATAGCTTTCAAAACTAAACTCCAACAGATCATCTAAATCCTGAGGTGTCAAAGTTTGAGGATCGATCGAAAATCGCAATTCTCCCGCTGATTTCAACACCAAATCAAAATGGGTTTTGAGATAGTTTTTAAAGGGCTGTTTGACGCGATCGCGAACAGTTTGTAGATCATCACCGATAAATGTATGAATCATCATGGAAACCTTTCCGCGATTGGGATCGTGCCCATGGTTGGCGAGGGTTTGACGATACAATGTAACTTTGCGAAGAATCTCTTCTAGGCTTTGGTAGAGCGGTGACGTGAGGATGTTAGCGCCAATCTTGCCTGCTTCGATAAAAGTATCATCCGCCATGGCGGTAATCCAGATGGGAACCTGCGCCTGTAGCGGTCTGGGAAAGGTTTGCACCGCAACGGGCTGGCCATTGCCTCCAGGAAACTCGATCGCCGTTCCTTGCCATAATTGCTGCACAACCTGAATATCCCGCCACATAATTGCCTTTTTGTCGGCGTACTTTTCCGGGTATAGGACGAAATCATTGGGATGCCAACCCGGCGCAAAGGAAAGACTCACCCGCCCCTGGGAGAGGTTATCCACCATAGCCCATTCCTCCGCCACCCGCAGCGGATGTTGCAACGGAATCACCACACTGCCCGATCGAATTTCCAATTGCTTCGTTACCATGGCGATCGCAGCCCCAGCAACGGAAGGATTGGGATATAGCCCCCCAAAGGCATCAAAATGGCGTTCAGGAATCCAAATCCCCGCGAACCCGTTGCGATCGGCAAATTTTGCTCCTTCGATCAACAGGCGATATTTTTCCTGACTCGTGCTAGAACCGTCCCCTGAAAAATAAAATAAACTGAATTTCATTGTGCTTCGATCACTCCATGGATGAATCAGTAATCTCGATCATTTAATCTCCGGCTAACTGCGCTTGTACCTCCGCTTGGGATAATTGTTCAATTTCCGCTAAAATCCGGGCCATTGCATCTGCTTCCGATTCCGGGATCAACTGCGCTCCAATGATTGCGGCCAAACCTGCCACCGTTGGCGCATCGGAGAGCAATGTGCGTAGGGACAGGTCTACGCTATACCGTTCCCGCAAACGCGCTACGACCCGCACTGCTAGCAATGAATGGCCACCGAGATCAAAAAAGTTGTCATGGATGCCAATTTGCGCAATCCCTAACTGTTCCTGCCAGAGTTCTGCAATCTGTTGCTCTAACTCTGTACTGGGTGCAATGTATTGGGTTGTTTGCAGTGTTCTTGAATGACCTTCTGAAGTTGAGATGCTGCTACTAGCATTGATGATCGCTTTTAAATTACTGAATTCTGCTGTTTTCGTCAGATTTTTAGCATCAATCCGACGACTACGATTCTGCTCTAAAACCGTTGTCCAATCCTTGGTTGAAACGATCACTTGGGAAATATCCTGCGTTTGCTGAAGCTGTAATAAATGCTGTAACACTTCCCAGCCTTCCTGGGGCGCAATGCCCAGTTCCAAGGCATCTAACCGTTCCTGCTGCAAGCGATCGGGCAAGTTTGCCAAATCAGCCCCCATGCCCACGTCCTGCCAAATATCCCAGTTAATCGCTAACGTGGGGACAGCCTGATTGGAGTCATTCGCCTGCGCCACCGCATTCAAGTAAGCATTGGCCGCGCAGTAGTCCACCTGCCCCAATCCCCCCAGTAAGGCGCTGTGGGAAGAAAACAGGATCAGAAAATCTAACGATTGGGATTGGAGAACTTGTTGGAGAACTTGTTGGAGAACTTGTGTACCCTGCACTTTGGGAGCCATGACTCGATTGGCCTCGGCCTGGGTCTTGAGTTGGATGATGCCATCGCCCGGTATACCCGCAGTGTGAAAGACCCCGTGAATCGTGCCAAACATTTGCTGAGCTTGGTCAATCGCCGTTTGCATTTGCATTCGATCGCTGACATCGGCCTGAATCACCAATACTTTCGCATCCGTGAGTTCCAAGGCTTGAATTTTGCGAATTTTGCGACTTGTGATGTCTTGATCATCATGATCTAGTAACCAATTGGCCCAGTCCGATCGCGCAGGGAAGAACGATCGACTGATGAGCACTAAACGCGCTTGTACCGTTTTGGCCAGGTATTCCGCGATCGTCAAGCCAATGCCCCCCAATCCGCCCGTAATCACATAGATGCCTTGGGTTCGCAGGGTCTTGTTGGGATTGGCCGATTGCATGGGTAGCGATTCGTAGGTGGGAACCCAGCGATACGGCCCCCGATAGGCGACGATCGGTTCATCATTCCCCGATTCCGAGGTTTGGGAAGCCTGTAGAATGTCCACAATTATGGAATCTGCTAGGGGCTTAATCTGGCTGGCTGCGATGGGGAATGCTAGGTCGATCGCCCGACAGGTGATGTTGCTATATTCCTGGGGAATGACACGGCAAGGCCCCAAAATCGTTGCTTTCTCCGGTTCGAGGGTTTCAATGCCCGTTACCTTGTGCACGTTGCTGGAAATAACCCCGATCGTAACCTTACCTGTAAAGGAACTCTGCCCGATCGCCTGGGCAAGGGATAGTAAACTCTGGAATCCCAAGGCTTGCGTATCGGTTTGGCAAAGGTTGGAATCTACCGTCCAGCCATGGACTATACATAGTTCTGCAATTGCTTGCGGTACCTGGTCAGAATCTTTGTGCAGAATAGCTTGCAATAGAATGTCATATTGCGCCCGATCGTGGGGATTAATTGTGTAAACACCCATTTGTGATTGACGAAAGGACTCTCCTGGCAATACCTCAACGACGCGCTGGCCCTGCTGCCGTAACTGCTGTGCTATCGCAGTAGTCATCCCTTGCTGATCTGCTAGAAGAACCCAACAGCATTGCTGATCGGATGGGTTGGAAGACGCTGGTGCTAGTAATTGTGCTAACGGTTGTGGAAATAAATTAACCGATCGCTTCCAGGACGGTAAGTAGAACCAATCCGTAATGGCTGATTTTTTCTGTAAAAGGGCTGGGGATCCTTTGGGTGAAGCGGGCTGAAAGGCATCCATAGCGGGTGCATCAATCCAGTAACGCTGCCGTTCAAAGGGATAGGTGGGTAAAGGTATCCGACTGCGTGACTGCCCCGCGTAAAAGCTTGCCCAATCGATCGCGACACCCTGTACCCAAAGCTGCCCCACCGCTTGCAGCACAGCTTCGATCGCCGAAGTGGTCTGTTTGGGATGGGGAAGGGAAGACAGCACCGATCGATCCGGAGCTTGCTGTCGTGCCAAAGTTGTGAGGGTCGTCCCAGGGCCCACTTCTAAAAAGACCGCTGTGGGCTGCTCCAGCAATTGCGCAATGCCTTGGGAAAACCGTACCGTTTGCCGCAAATGCTCGGCCCAATAGTCAGGATTGGTGGCCTGTTCCGCCGTAATCCAAGTCCCTGTGAGATTAGAGATAAACGGAACGTTCGGCGACTGAAAAGAGATGCGACGAAGCTGCTGGAGGAACGGTTCGATCGCCCCTGCCATCATTGGCGAATGGAAGGCGTGGGAGGTCTGTAAGCGACGGCAATCAATGCCTTGGGCGGTAAAGGTTTGCTCTAGCGTGGTGATTTCTGAGATCGGGCCGGAAAGAACGCTGAGGGTGGGACTGTTGACGGCTGCGAGGACGAGGGTATGGGTGAGCCAGGGTTGTAGGTCTGCCGCCGATCGATGTACGGCCAACATGGCCCCAGTCGGTTGCTGTTGCATGAGCTGACCTCGAAGCGTTACCAATGCTAATGCATCTTCAAGAGAGAACACACCGGATAAACAGGCAGCAACATACTCCCCAATGCTGTGACCAATCATAGACTGTGGCTGTATACCCCAACTCATCCATAACTGTGTCAATGCATATTCAATGACAAAGAGAGCCGGTTGGGCAATTTCTGTCTGGGTTAATGCTTCTGGGCCTCGATCGGTGGTATTGTCCGGGTAGAGTCGCGATCGTAAGTCTAAGCCGGATTGCGCTTGCAGGATAGCAAAACAGCGATCGCAGGCCGCTTGAAACATAGGTTCCTGTTCATACAGATCCCGCGCCATATTGACATGCTGTGCCCCTTGTCCCGGAAACATGAAAATAACGGGATTTTCAGCCTGTTCCAACGAATGAACAAAAGATTTTGAGGAATGGTTGAGATTATTCTGAGAATTAATCTGAGAATCCAGGACTGCAATGGCTTCTTCAACAGTTTTAACCACAGCAACCCAACGATGGTTAAATTGCCAACGACCCCGGCTTAAGGTGTGGGCAATATCGGCTAAAGGACGATCGGGACAATGCTGAAGGAATGCTTTGAAATTCTGTAGAGCTTTGTCTAAGGCAGTGGGCGTTTTGGCCGAGAGGGTTAATACTTGGTAGGGGCGCTCTGCTTGGGATGGGGCATCGTCGATCGTCGGGGTAGGGGCTTCCTCTAACACCACATGGGCGTTGGTGCCCCCGAAGCCAAAGGAACTCACCCCTGCCCGTCGGGGATGGCCCTCCGTTTGCCAGTCCCGAAGCTGGGTATTGACATAAAAAGGACTCTGGGCAAAGTCTATTTGGGGGTTGGGGGCGGTGAAGTTCAGGCTTGGCGGAATGCGGCGATGGTGCAGCGCTAATACGGTTTTAATAAATCCCGTGATGCCAGCGGCGGCATCTAAATGCCCCACATTGGTTTTGACCGAGCCAATGGCACAAAATTGGTTGCGATCGGTGCCGAAACGAAAGGCTTGAGTCATCGCCGCAAGTTCTATCGGATCGCCGAGGGCCGTTCCCGTGCCATGGGTTTCTAGATAGGTAATCGTCTCCGGCTCTACTTCTGCCATGAGATGGGCTGCTCGAATGACCTGGGTTTGCCCTGTTTGGCTGGGAGCGGTGTATCCCACTTTCATCGCACCGTCATTGTTGATTGCCGATCCTTTGACGACTGCGTAAATGTGATCTCGATCGGCGATTGCGTCTTCCAATCGTTTCAATACCACGACACCGATTCCATTACCGCCTACGGTGCCGTTCGCATTGCAATCAAAGGCTCGACAGTGGCCATCGGGTGAGGCAATTTCATCCGGAGATAACGTCACTTCGCTTTGGGGTACTTTCACTGCCACCCCTGCGGCCAAGGCCGTATCACATTCCCCACTCAGCAAGCTCTGGCAGGCCAAATGAACGGCTACCAGGGAACTAGAGCAAGCGGTTCCGACACTCATGCTGGGGCCCTTGAGATTGAGCTTGTAGGAGACCCGCGTGGGCAGGTAGTCCTTATCGACCCCGACTAACGTTTGCAGAAAGCCCCGAGACTCCAGTAAACCCGGTGTGGGACTTAGGTTATACAGTAAGTAGGTGCCCATGCCAACGCCCGCAAAGACCCCGATCGCGCGTTCCTCATGTTCCGAGCTATACCCGGCATTTTCCAAGGCCATCCAAGCTTGTTCTAAGAATAGTCGGTGCTGGGGATCCATGACTTCGGCTTCGCGCGGATTGAAGCCAAAGAAGCCTGCATCAAATTGATCAACATCAGTTAAAACGCCTCCAGCCCGTACGATCGAATCCTTTGGATTAGTTGAGGAAAAGGCTGTAACCTGTTCCTGACCTGCTTCTAGATTCTGCCAAAATTGTTCGATCGTCTCTCCGCCAGGAAATTTTCCGGAAAGACCAATGACTGCAATTTCTAAACCTGTTTGCTGAGAACTCATGGTGATTGATGGAGGAAAGAGGACTATTGGATGGGCGATCGAGGGATTGATGAATTGGTGCAGTAGAATGACACGATCGTTGATTGCAAAGGCTTTGATCCCCCTAAATCCCCCTATCTCCTTCGCAGAGGCTACGCCAACAAAAAGGGGGACTTTGAAAAAATTTAGCTGAATCTTCCTTATTAAGGGGAGGATCTCAACTCACTTTGCAAGCTACTGAAATTAACGAACTAGGCAATCGATCGAGAAAGCTTAAAACTTACTTTTGCATCAGCTTAGATTTTTCAAACCGTTGCTTCAGTCGATTTTTACCTTGTGTGAGTTTCTGTACAGATCCGTTCTGTACTTGTTCTATGGGCTGATCTGTGAACTGTTTTACCTGTTGGTGTAAATTCTGCTGAGATTGCGCCTGTAAAATGCGTTGGGATAGGACTTTCACCGTGGGATAGCTAAATAAATCCACGAGGGATAGAGTTTGCATTACATCTGGAATGGCTGATCCTAACTGGCTGTAGATTGTGGTGAGTAGTAGGGAATTGACGCCGATGTCAAAAAAATTGTCATTGACCCCGACCCGATCGCAGCCCAGAACCGTTTGAAATACCTGTGCGATTACCTGTTCAATCTCGTTTTGTGGCGGGGTATAAATGGCTTCTCTCTTGTGGAATAGGGTCTCTTGGGTGGGTAATGCTTGGCGATCGACCTTGCCATTGGCTGAAAGGGGCAGCGCATCCAAAAACATAAAGACCGATGGCACCATGTAATCGGGCAGCTTTTGTTTCAGCCATTGACTTAATTCATCTACTGTAGGTACTTCCGGGGTCGATGTTTCCAGTTTAGCTACTTCAATAGATTCATTAATAATCGGTGTAGTAATCGGTGAGGCAATGGAGTTGGTGACTGGAACTATATAGGCTGCTAATTGGATTTCTGAATAATTTACTGAATGGCTTGCTGCGGAAAGTTCCGTTGTTTCAGACTGGTTTTTAGCAGACGATATAGCTTTCACGATCGCGGCTTTAACTTTGGGATGCTGCATTAATGCTGCTTCAATTTCTCCAGCTTCAATGCGATGTCCCCGCAGCTTAATTTGGAAATCCACTCGACCTAAAAATTCGATCGTGCCATCGGGTAAATAGCGTCCTCGATCGCCTGTTCGATAGAGTCGTTCTCCCGTGCGGGGATGGGTGATAAAGTGCGCCTGCGTTTTGTCTGCATCACGCCAATACCCCTTCGCCAACTGGATCCCCGCACAATACATTTGCCCTGCAACCCAGGTGGGACAATCCTCCAAAGCCTCATTCAAAATGTAGTATTTTGCGTTGGCCATGGGTTTCCCGTAGGGAATACTTTTCCACTGCGGATCGATGTCCTGAATTTCATAGCCAATGTTCCAAATGGTGGTTTCGGTGGGGCCACCAATGCTGAGTAATTGGATCGCGGGCACCTGCGATCGCAGCCGACTGGGTAAGGATACAGGCCACCAATCTCCGCCTAAAATCGCCAACCGTAAACTGGAGGGTAACTGGGAGACTGTCTGAGGGGGCTGATTGTCCAGGGTATTCAACAACATTTCCATCATTGGCGGCACAGAATTCCAGAGCGTCACCTGTTCCCGATGAAGCAATTCTGCCCAGTGCTGGGGATCTTTGACCCGATCGGCCTCTGGCATGACGATCGCGCCCCCCGCACTGAGTAAACCAAAGATGTCGTAGACTGACAGGTCATGATTCAAAGCGGTTAATGCTAGGATGCGATCGTGATGACTCACTTGGAATCGCTGATTGGTATGCACTACTACATTAGTGACATTGCGATGGGTAATCATCACCCCTTTCGGTAAACCTGTAGAGCCGGAAGTATAAATGACATAGGCTAAGTCATCGGGACGTTGTACACTTTCAAGCACTGGAGCCTCACTGTCGATCTCATCCTGGCTCCATCCCTGTTCTGTATCTAAACGAATCCGCTGAATATCCACGGGCCAAGCAATGCGAGAATCAATCCAAGATTGGGTTAAGACAATTCTGACTTCACTGTGTTGCAGGAGATAATGCAATCGCTCAGTGGGCAAGTCAGGCGAGATCGGGACATAGGCCGCCCCGGAGATCAACGTTCCTAAAACGGCTACGATTTGCTCCCAGCCTTTCTCCATCACAATCCCAACCAATTGATTAGGCTGTAGTCCCTGTTTGCGTAGGTGTTGTCCCAGTTGCCGCGATCGACGGTATACTTCGCCATAGGTCAGTGTTTTCTGTGGAGTGATGACTGCGGATCGATCTGGCTGTTGGCAAGCCTGTTGAATAAACCAATCGTGTAGCAATCCGTTAAATAAAGGTGCTTCCGTGGCATTGATGGCGGCTCGTTGCGCTAACTGGTTTGTTGGCAAGAGTTGGCGTTGGGGATTAATCCACAGTGCCTCTATGTTCGCTAATTGGTTGAGAAATTGACAGTAGGCGGCGAACATATCTGCAATCATGCCTTCCGGAAATAGCCCCTCTACCACATCCCAGTTAAAGGTTAGGGTGTCCTGTTCTTCCCAAACTTGAACATCCATCCAAGCCTGAGACGCTTGGCTAATACCATAGACCAATTCTCCAAAGTGGCTGAAGGTCAGGGTTTCCTGCCCCAGTCCCGCAAACCCCAGCGTACTGGTAAAAATGACGGGCATGGCATTGGGGGCTGCACCCCGTCGCCGGGTCAGTTCACGGGTCACGCGCACCCCACTAAAGTAGCGGTGTTCCAAGTCCTGCCAAAGCTGTTGCTGAATTCGGATCGCTCGATCGCGGAATGACATCGCCTGGGACTGATCGATCGCTAACAGTGTGACAGAGGTAAAATCACCTAAGAGATGATTCACTTGAGAATGCATGGGTAGACGATTAAACAACGCTAAATTCAGCGTGAATTGTGGGTTGTGACTCCAGAGGGCAATCACTTCTGCAAACGCTGCCAACAATAATCCCGAAGGTGTTAAACCCGCTTGGGTAGCCTTTTGCTTTAGCCGTTGCCAATCCTCTCGCTCCATGCAGCCATGGTGACGTTGGCAATGGTGGGTTTTCAGTTCTTTTGGATGCTTGGCTAGGGGTAAATTGGGAGCGGGAGGTAAAGTATCCAACCGCTTGAGCCAATAGTCCTGCGATCGCTGATAGAGTTGTGTCTGGGGCAGGGCCTGCTCTGCTAAAACATAATCCCGAAAAGATAGGTCTAGGGGCGTTAACTGTGCCACTGGATTTTGGTACAGTTGAAACCATTCTTCGAACAGACGAAAGAGGCTCCAAGCGTCAAACACGAGTAAGTCATAACTAATGTGCAGCCGCACCCGATCGCCCGCTAAACAAGTGGCCCGAAAATCAAATAACGGCCATTGATCGGCGGGTAGCACTTGGTGGGACATTTCCTGCCGAATTTGCTCCAAATGGGTGGCGATCGTAGCGGGTTCCTGTTGGCGGAGATCGGTGACTTGTAAGGTGTATTCAGGCACCTCGCGTAGAATGCGCTGTTGGCCATTGGGCAGCACGATCGCCCGCAACATGTCATGGCGTTGAGTCAGTTGTTGGAGGGTGCAATTCAGCCGCTGAACATCCAATCCCACCCCTTCAATTTCGTAATAGCCGTGGTTAGACACATCCCCTAGTTCCAAAATTCCACTGCGCCCGATCCAAAAGGCGTGCTGCATGTCCGTGAGCGGAAATGGTTCATAGCGCGATGCGGGATCTGGAATGATCGCGGGAAGATCTGTCTCTAGTTGGTTAGCTTGGTGCTGTTGCAGGAGGGCGAGAAGTTCAGCCTTAGACTGGATTAGCGATCGCCGTAGTTCTTCCGTCAAAGCCCCTTTCGGAGCATCGACTTGCAGCAATTCTCCCACCACTGAAAGCTTGATTCCCTGATGGGCAAGTTGGTGCAAAAGTGTATTGAGACGAGTGTCTTGCATAATGTTGTTGAATCTCTTACTTGAATCGCTTAAATTGCAGTTTTAGACTGTGATCGAAGTAGTGATCTAAATAGTCTTTCAAGAATAAAAATTTAATTAATAAATTAGTTTTATGAATTAGTCTATAAATTACTTCTATAGGACTCTTATAGAATCATGACTTCTCGATCGTTGGATTGACTGAGTTCAGGCTGAATGGCTGAATCGCTGATTAATTCCATGATTGCAAGTTGATCAGTGAGGTATTGGCTTAAATGCCCGATTGTCTGTTCACCAAAGAATTTCTCCATCGGCACCCGAACCTGAAAGTCTGTCTCCAGTTGGCTGCGTAGCACGATCGCCATCAAAGAATCTAGCAATGTGGATAACAGGATTGTTCCATTAAGCTGGTCTGGAGCTAATTGTCGGGATTGGGCCAGCCATTCAATTAAATATGTCACTATAGCGGAGGTGAGATCGGCGGGTGACAATGACAGAATGGCTGCTACACGATCGGCGCGATCGGTTGATGCAATAGATGTAGATACAGTAGGCGCAGATGCAGTAGGCGCAGATGCAAGAGACGCAGATGCAAGAGACGCAGATGCAGTCGAGGAACTAGGAATTGCTGGATATTCCTGGGAAATCCCTTGTCCCGATCCGGCTCCCAAAGCCACTTTGCTCCATCGCATCACTGTCGCAGCAGCGGTCGCTCCGGCCCCATTGGCATAGATCAAGACCAAATCATTTTCCTGAATTTTGCCAGTCCTAGCTGCATGATCCAAATTAGCGATCGGAAAGACGGGCCCAATATTGGCATAGTGGGGATATAAATTCGTAATGCGATCGATCTCAACCCCCAAAGCCTGGGCAAACACTTGGGCATACCAAGCCGTGGGGGTATTGATGGCAAATAGCCGAATATCCTCAAGCTGCACTCCTGATGCCGCAACTGCCGCATGACAGCACTGGTGTAGGGTATCCGCTGCGGTTTCCGCTAGACGACTGACATTTTCCCCGGTGCGGGTTTGAATGCGGGGCTGACCTTGGGCATCCATTCCCCATTCATGGACATAGGCTCCCACCGTGGTCGCCGTTGAGAGCACCTGCGTCCCCAGAATACCCTGGGATGCGGCCACTGGGCCCACCACCAACGCCCCGGCCCCATCTCCCATGGCCCAAGCCAGTGTGTCTTGTTCGTTGACCGATCGAGATCCAATATGAGAAACGATAATGAGAATGTTCTGGTAAACGCCCGTTTGTATCAGGGATTGTGCAGTTTGCAATGCAACCAATGCACTCGCACAAGTGGATTCTAGATTCCAAGCGGGACAGCCCAGCCCCAAAGATTGCGCGAGATCTGCCGCTCCCCCAGGGCCGACTGCATCGGGAAACAGAGAGGCCACGATCGCGAGATCAATCTGTTCAGAGGGCAAATCCGCTGCCTGTAATGCCGCCTGAGCCGCTTGGAATTCCAGCGCTTGGGAGGTTTCCTGCTCTGCCAACACCCGCCGTTCTACACTGCCTCGAAAGGGATCAGCTAAATAGGGGGTGACCGCCTGTAACCACATTTCCAACCCACTGGGATTGTCCGGCAATTCCAAGGGCTGGGGTAGCCTTGCAGACCGTTGAATGGGCGAAACAAGACCCGGAAATTGGTCGAGCCAATATTGATTGGTGCGTACTGTTGGGGGAAAGCTGACGGCCAGCGATCGAATCCCGACTGACGGCATAGGCATAACAGGAATCTCAATAATTACACTCTTCTTGAATAAGATTCTCAAAAAGAAGACCTTCTAACAGTACCATGGTTTTTTTTCTATTAACAAGCGATGTCTATAAAATTTCTGACTGTTCGGGTTAGGGGACTGGTTGGATGCTTAGGGAGCAGCGTATCAATAAAGTTCTGGGCGTGGGAGGGTAGAAGAGTAAAAGGGTAGGGGATGAATTAGGGGCTATTATTTCTTGGCAAATTCTTTGGAATAATAGGCGAATGATGGTAAATAATGGGCAAATATTGGGTTCACTATAATGGTAAATTATTTCAATAACTACCCATCTACCCACCTACCCACCTACCCCAACCATTCCCCGTGAGATTGTATTTGTACGCTATTCCCTAATCGCAGACTTTTTTATTAGACGTTTCTACCAGACTTTTCTGTAAGGCCAGATCGTGCGTAACTTCACTATTTTTTGGAGCGGACAGATGGCTTCTGCCATTGGTACCGCTATGACTCAATTTGCCCTAACTATTTGGATTTGGCAAATTACGCAAGAAAGCACTGCGATCGCGCTGTTGAGTTTTCTCTTTCAAGTTCCACAAATTCTGATTACGTTATTGGCTGGGGTAATTATCGATCGTGTCAATCGTAAGCGATTAATGATTGTGAGCGATGCGATCGTTGCCTTGTGTACGCTGCTGATTGGGTTACTGTATGCAACCCATACTCTACAAGTTTGGCATCTCTATGCCCTTGCGGTTGCCTATGGTTGCTTTGAGCAATTACAAACGTTAGCCTATTCTGCTTCTATTTCGCTCATGGTACCGAAGCAGCATTATGCCCGCGCCAGTAGCATCAGTTCCCTGGTGACCTATGGATCGGCGATTCTAGCCCCTGCTTTGGTCGGTTTGCTCTATCCCACGATCGGGGTTCTGGGCATTATGGCGATTGATGTGTTTACCTTTGCGATCGGGATTGGCTCTGTTTGGATCATTCCCATTCCCCAACCGCCGAAAACGGAGGGATCGATCGATCGAGCCAGCCTCGGGCAGGAACTTTTCTTTGGGTTGAAGTACATTCGGGCACGTCCGAGTTTATGGGCGCTGACGATATTGTTCTGTGCGTTCCTCCTGACCTATCATATGGGCGAAACCCTCTACCAGCCCATGATTCTAGCCCGGACGCAGGGGAATACCCAAATCCTGGGCATGGTGGTGACGGCTGCGGGCCTGGGGGGCGTGGTTGGGTCGATCGTCCTCAGCCTGTGGGGTGGATTTCAGCGCAGGATTCATGGGGTTCTCATCGGATTTATTGGTGCAGGATTAGGCCGAATTTGCCTGGGGGTGGGGCAACTGTATCCCGTTTGGTTAGGAGCACAATTTTTCTCAGCCTTTAATCTTCCTGGGGCCTTTGGTTCCAGTTATGCCATTTGGTATGCCAAGGTGGAACCGGAGGTGCAGGGACGGGTGCTAGCTTCCGCGCATATGTTGGGGCTAATTGTTGGCGCGATCGCGACTTTGATGGCTGGGCCTTTGGCCGATCAGGTGTTTGAACCGCTTATGACTTCAGGGAATGGGTTTGCCCAAATTTTCACGCCTTTAGTAGGCAGTGGCCTGGGATCGGGAATGGCGGCTTTATTTCTGATAACTGCGATCGGCATGGTTGCCTTGGGAATTGCTGGATATTGTTTTCCTAGCATTCGCAATGGAGAAGATTTACTGCCCGATCATGATCATAATCACGATGATGAGTTTCCGCCTGTCTCGATCTAGTTTTATCTGGGACAAACGCTCAAATCATTAAGTAAATCATTAAGCCTCGCAATGTCTTTTTTCAGCATTACGAGGCTTTTACTACAGGTTGAAATTCCAGAAATTCACGATCGAGGTATCAAATGTATATCACTTTAGCGTTTGACCCTTATTGTATCGATTAGAAATCGATTAGAAGCTTGGTTTTAGGGTGTTTCAGATTCCACAGGAGCCGCATCTTTCTTGGTGGACAGCGCGACTTTCACGCCGGGAACCTGACGCACTTTATCCAACACTTCCACCGCATCTCCGTAGTTAATTGCCCGATCGGCATTCAAAATGACAACCAGGGGTTGATCCGATCGTTGTAGCTTTTGGATGGAATCAACCACTTGATCCGCTTGAATCGGTTGTCGATTGAGAAACAAATTTCCCTGTTCATTAATCGTCAGGGTGACCCGATTATTATTGAACTGGGTTTGGGAATTTTTTGCTTTGGGCAGATTGACGGATAGCGTTTCCAACCGAGTTAGAAATAGCGTAGACATAATGAAAAACGCCAAGATTGAAAACGTAACATCAATCATCGGCACAATATTAATTTGGGTCGGTTGTTCCGGTTCTGCGATCGCGCGGCGACGGGGCATGGCAACTCTCCTAGCAATGATTCCCTGGCAATGATTCCCTGACAATGATTCAGTTAAGAGCGAGATTCAGTCCGATTCAACGTAAATGTTTTATGGCGGCGGCGATACAGCAATTCGATTTCGGCTACGTTTTCTTGAATCAGTGCCAATTGTCGAGTGTAAAAACTGCGGAAAATGCTGGCCACTGCAAAGGCAAAAATCGCCACAATTAACCCAAACGCCGTGGTAATCAACGCCACACTGATCCCAGACGTTACACCCACGGTTTTGCTGCCGTCTACGCCCCCCAGGGTCAAGTTAGAAAACGACTGCATTAATCCGGTCACCGTGCCCAGCAAGCCTAACAAAGGTGACAACCCCACAATTAGATCAAAGAAATCATTAAATCGTTTGAGGATGGGAATTTCTGCCTGAATGGCTCCATCGATCGCGAGGGCAAATTCATCGGAGTCAGCATCCTCCAAGGACAGCGCCTCATGGAAAATGCGGGGGATGGGTAAATTTAAGTGCCGACTGAGTTTTTCGATCGCTAAACTGGGGTCACTGCGATACAAACTAATGACTTGGCGCACAATGGTATGTTGGGTTTTGAGCAGCCGTGACCAAAAGAGCGATCGCTCGACTACCATGGCAACGGATGCAATGGAAAAAAACAACAGTGGCCACATGACAGGCCCCCCTGCCAAAAATAAATCCTTCAACGACACAAGCTCACCTCATTTCCATACATCACAACTGATACCCCCATTGACACCCGATTGCGGGATTTATTTATATTGAGGGATTCGATGATCTATCGATAATAGTTATCGATACTAATCGGTAATACTATTCAGCGATCCCCGGATTCAATGGCCTGTTTTTCCTGCCAAAAGGCTTATTTTACCTAAGATCCAGATCAATATACCATGATCTACTAATGCAAACGTATTTCAATAAAAATTTGTAGAATCCTCTTTTTAGAGGTCATTTTACGATGAGGTTGAAACTGATTTCCTATAAAGATTTTCTGCAAATGCTGTTCATCCCTGCTTTCTACCAACGCCTCTAAAAATTTTGCAAAAACGACGGGCTGTCTTTTGACAAATTAATTTTTTTACAACAGGTTGAAATAAATCAGATTTTGCCTGTTGTTGGAATTGATGGGATTTTATGGTGAGAAAGCTGGGGTTAGGGTGTGGGAACCTGTGGGGCGGAAATGGGCTAAATGTAGCCTATGGGCGTCAGATATTGCTGAATGCAGCCTCGATCGGTTCTTGGGCGATCGGTTCTTGGGCGATCAGCACCTGCGCAATTGTGCCTGGGGTGGGGCTGGCTCAGAATGTTCTTGCTACAGAATTTGTCGCAGAATTTGCTACAGAATTTGCCACAGAATTTGCCACAGAAGTTATTTCAGCAAATTCGCAAGGGCATTCGACGATCGCGCAACCTGTGCATCGACCGCGTCCATTGCGTCAAGTGGTGCTGCCTAAGACCCAAGCGAACGACTTGCTGGCCAATCCAAGGGGCCAGCAAATTCGCCAAGGAATTGCCCAAGCGAAGGATTTAGACCCATCGTCAACGGACGGAGAAGAAATTACCATTACTGGGGTGAAAGAAGAATCGCCCCAAGCCACTCCTATCTATCGGGTTGATCAAACTGAAATCAACAAGCAAGGGGCCAATAGCGTTGCGGAAAGCCTGCGAGGTCTGCCGGGATTTGCCATTAATGATGTGGGATTTGGGGCGGACATTCACACCGGAACCTATTACCGAGGCGCTTCAATTAACCAATCTGTGTTTCTGCTCAATGGTCGATCGATCACGACTAACGTGAACACCTACCACGGCAATATCGACTTGAATAGCTTGCCTGTGGAGTCGATCGATCGAATTGAAGTGTCCAGCGGTAGTAGCGCCACGCTCTATGGTTCAGAAGCCTTTGGTGGTGTGGTTAATATTTTCACCAAGCCCGGTAGCCAAACACCCAAATTCAACGGTCTTGTGCAGTTCGGAGCCTACGGTCAGGAAAATTATCGCGGCAGTTACACCGGCTCCTTTGGCGATGTGGACTATGCCCTGGGCTATGAGCAGTTCCAATCCGCCAGCGACTATCCTGTGCCCCGAGGCGCAGCCAACCGAGGCCCCGATGGTAATTTATTCAACGGCGATAGTGCCACCAGTAGCTACTACGGTCGCTTTGCCTGGACGATCGATCCCCGCAATACACTCACCTTAGACGGTACCAAAATTACCAGTCGCAAAGGATTGCTGTACTTTGGGTTTCCCCTCCAACGCGATCGCCTCAACCACGATGCCTTTAATACGGGTCTAAACTGGCGATCGGAATTAGCAACGGGATCGGTGCTGAATGCGACGGTGGGGTTCAATAAAGACTACTTCCACACCTACGGGCCAACGGCCAATGTGTTTTTCCGCCAAGGTCGTTTGAGTTCCAGTAGTTTAAATTTTCGGCTTGATCACGATTGGCAATTCACCCGATCGGCGAAACTGCGTTGGGGCTTGGATGCGAAAACCGCTTACCTGACCTCAGAAACGACGAGCAACAACCCGACGGTGAGTCAGTTTAATGAAATTGTCGAAACCTCGCGCTTTACGCCAGCCCTGTTTGCCCTGGGAACGTTGCAACTGACGCCGACTCTGCGCACGGAACTAGGTCTGCGCCAAAACTTTAGTGGAGATTTTGGTAGTTCTCTCAATCCCAGTGTGGGCTTAAATTGGTCGCCTAACGCCACGATCGGGCTGCGGGGGAGTTGGGTCTCGGTGCGGCGTTTACCGGGCTTAGATCAGCAATTTGCCTACGATACGGTGCACAACTGGTTCCCAAATGAAAATTTGCAACCGGAGTCGGGCTCGTCCTGGACGGCGGGGATTGATTTTAAACCCAGTCCCCAATGGTCTGGACAGGTGACGTATTTCGGTAGCGCTTTGAGCGATCGGATTGCCATCCAAGCCACGCCGCGCAATGGTCGCACCATTTCCCAATGGCAAAATATCGGCAAAGTGAATACCCACGGATTGGAACTCGCGTTGCAATATCAGCTATCGCCCCAATGGAAAACGTTTCTGAATTACACCTATACCGATGCCCGCATTGGTTCCGGGGTGGAAAAAGGCTTGCAATTGGCCCAGGTGCCGTTTTCCGTCGGGCAATTGGGCATTGGTTATGAGCATCAGGGCTGGCAGGTGAATTTATATGCCAACTACTTCAGTGGGGCGCGGCGAGCTATTTTTGTGAATCCTGGTGAGAGTCCACAGGACTTTTCCCCTTCCTGGCTCAATGTCGATTTCAGCGCTCGCATTCCCCTGACCCGTCGGCTGGGCCTACTGGTTTATTTAGAAAATCTAGGCGGTCGCACCTACGAAAAGGTCAATCGCCTCTATCAACCCGGTACCACAATTCGCATTGGCCTCAACTCTGAGTTTTAATACCAAATCAACTGGTGATTGCAACACATAACGATCCCCCTAAATCCCCCTTAAAAAGGGGGACTTTGAAAGAATTTGACTGAATTCCCCCCTTTTGTAGCTCTGCTTCCCGCAGGGTAGGGGGGCTAGCGATTATCTTGAAAGTCAAGTAGGTTGGGGCAGAACTTGCCCTGGATTAGCTATGGCCGCAGGGTTCCAGAAGGTTCCCTGCTTGACCATGGCATTGAGAATC
>NZ_JBLZFX010000059.1:0-35710 GCF_050753345.1 Alkalinema pantanalense CENA528
CACCATCCGACAGCGACTCAAGGTCTTGGTAGCTCATCTTCTCTCCACAGAAATGTTGAGGGCAACATTCTTATTCTCCTACCTCCTGCTCTAACTGGCACATCACTCCACTATTCATGCAGGAGGTCTAAAGATCTCAACACCATGCTGCAATGGGCACGAACGATGACTTGGAAGGGAATTCATCCCATCGTTGTGTTTAACCCAAATACTTATGTTAAAGGAATCTCACTCTCAAAATCAGCGATGCATCCTGATTCAACCTGCTGCTGGGTAGATTTGTTCCTGGAAATCTCCTAAGATGTGTAACTGACGGTTTACCTGACAGTTTAGCTATAGATTGTCACAATCATTTGAATGACTCTCCCAGAAATGGGGGAGTTTTTATTTGAAGTTCCGTTGTTTTTCAGCACATTGTTGGATGAACGTTTGACTTGGAGTAATGCTCGATCGTGGTCACGATCCACAGCTAAAAGACCCGGCTGTCGGCCCGTTTCGCGTCAGGAACTTCATAGTTCAGTCCAAATGATGAACAATTTTAAAATCTTGAGTCAATCTGGTATGAGGCACTTGCATTAGGGCAGACTAAGCGAATCAATTGTCAAATGTTCTTTTGCCAACAATCTCGATTCCAGAGAGCAATTATGAGTAGTAAAGTCTTGCCGCTGCTGGTTTTAGCCTTTGGATTAGCGTTCTGTGAGGCGAGAGCAACTTGGGCTCAGGTCGTGCCCGATGGCACATTACCTACGACGATTACGACGCCCAATAATCAGGATTTTACGATCGACGGGGGCGGTCGATCGGGCGGTAATTTATTTCATAGCTTTAGCCAATTGTCCGTGCCGACGGGGGGTTCTGCGTTTTTCAATAATGCATTGGATGTACAAAATATTTTTGCGCGGGTCACGGGTGGGACTGCATCGAACATCGATGGAATGCTGAAAGCAAATGGGGCTGCGAACTTATTTCTGCTCAATCCCAGCGGCATTTTGTTTGGTCCCAATGCCTCGCTGAATCTGGGAGGTTCATTTGTTGGAACAACAGCGAGTCGTATTCAATTTGCCGATGGGACGGAATTTAGTGCCGTGAATTCTGGGCCACCCCTGTTAACCATGAGTGCACCCGTTGGCTTGCAAATGGGACAAAATTCAGCGCCCATTACCGTGCAGAGTACGGGACATCAGGTAACTGTAGGCTTTTTTGCCCCCGCCGATCGCAGCCAAAATCCTCCAGGGCTACAAGTGGGGGCTGGACAAACCCTTGCGTTAATTGGCAATGCGGTCAACTTTGACGGGGGATTGCTGACGACGGCAGGGGGCGGCCATTTGGAAGTGGGCAGTGTCAGTGACGGTACCGTCAAGCTGAACTCAACCCCTCAAGGACTGGTCGGCGATTACTCCGCCGTTCAGCAATTCAACGATATTCTGTTCAATCACCAATCGTTGCTAGATGCCAGTGGCAGCGGGGGTTCCATCCAATTACAGGGGCGAAATATTACGTTTGCCAATGGGTCGGGGGCGTTGTTGCAAAACTTGGGATTTCAGCAACCAGCCCAAGGCATAACCCTTCAGGCCACAGGCACTCTCAGTCTCAACGGCACAACGGCCAATGGTCTGTTAAATAGTTTCATCCAGATTGATAACCTAGGTTTAACGTCACCCGGAGATATAAATGTTTCGGCAGCCCAGTTATTGCTGAAAGATGGTGCCAATATTCATAATTGGACATTTGCTCCTGCTATGGGAGGTAATATTAATGTCAATGTGGCAGGCGCGATCGAGGTTGATGGTTTTGTTCCCTTCGTACCTCCTGCGGTGAGTTCAATTACTTCCATTACGCTGGGGGCAGGACAGGCGGGAAATGTAACCGTCTCAACGAACAGTTTAAGAATTTTGAATAGTGGGAGTGTCAGTGTTTTAACCACAGGATCGGGAGCAGGCGGAACCCTGAAGATTACTGCCCAAGACTTAGTTGAGATTGCAGGGAATAATCCCTTGACAACTTTATCCAGCAGCATTATTAATTCGGCCAGTGGAACCGGCAATGCAGGCAGTGCCGTGATTAATACAGCGCAGTTGGTCGTTCGCGATAGTGGCATTTTAGGATCGAGTGCAGTTGCCAAAGGTGCGGCGGGTAATGTGATAGTGAATGCTTCGGAATTGGTTGAAGTGAGCGGCCAAGCCCCCGGATCGATTCTTCCGGCCCGCATTGCGTCTACGGCTGAAATTCTCGACCCGATTACTCAAGCTGTGCTCCAGTTACCCGCCATTCCGGATGGTAATGCAGGATCTTTGACGATTAATACACCTTTGTTACGGATTACAGAGGGTGCCTTTGTGACGGTCAAAGCAGATGGCCCAGGCAGTGCAGGCAATGTTCGGATTAATGCAAGTTCTACGGTACTGACTAACCAAAGTCGTATTACCGCAGCAGCGGCTTCTGGCGAGGGCGGCAATATTTTTATCACGGGGGAAACCTTGGTGCTAAGGCATGGCAGCGTCATCAGTGCAACGGCAGGAGGAACCGGTAACGGAGGAAATGTCACGATCGACGCTCCGATTATCTTGGGTTTAGAAAATAGTGACATTATCGCCAATGCAAACCAAGGTCGTGGCGGGAATATTAATATTACAACCCAAGGAATTCTAGGACTCAAGTTTCGCGATCGCTTAACCCCCGAAAATGACATCACCGCTAGTTCAGAGTTTGGCGTGAGTGGCAATGTACAGGTGAATACGATCGGCACTGATCCGAATGCAGGCTTAACAGAACTCCCTGTCAATGTAACAGATGCGAGTAAAAAAATCGCAACAGGCTGTACTCCGAATCAAGGTAGCCAGTTTGTGGCAACGGGTCGAGGCGGTATTCCCCAGAACCCCAATCAGCAAGTCGCAGGCGATCGGACTTGGAATGACCTCCGGGATTTATCTACCTATCGTGGCCATTCCAGTAAGATTGCTGCCAGTCCGGCGGCTCCCTCTATGTTGGTTCAAGCGTCAGGGTTTGAACGTCATACCGATGGAACGATCGAACTCATTGCTAGACCTGAACCCGTAAATCCACCGTCGATCGCGACCTGTAGCGGACGGAACCTGAAAACGGCTCATGCCCTCTAAAGATAGAAAACTGGATTACGTTAGTTCACTGAGCTAGACGCAACGGTATCCGGGCACCCTAGGGCAGACGTTTCTGGGGATCTCTGATGAACGCTCGATCGATCGTCGGTGTGTTGGGTTTGTTCGTGGGTTGGCTGTCGGGGATAGACTGTGCCATTGCGCAAGTGATTCCGGATGGGAGTTTGCCGACAACGGTAACCAGTCCCGATGCCCTGAACTTTACGATCGACAATGGAGCACGATCGGGCGGTAATTTATTCCATAGCTTCAGCCAATTTTCCGTGCCGACGGGGGGCTCAGCCTTTTTCAACAATGCCCTGGATGTGCAGAATATCTTTGCGCGGGTGACCGGAGGCACTGCATCGAATATTGATGGGCTGATTAAAGCCAATGGCACTGCTAGCTTATTTCTACTCAATCCCAGCGGCATTTTATTTGGCCCGAATGCCTCGCTGAATATTGGCGGTTCGTTTATTGGGACGACAGCTAATAGTGTTCAGTTTGCTGATGGCACTGCGTTTAGTGCCGTGAATCCAAACAACCCACCATTGCTGACGATGAGTGCCCCGATCGGTCTGCAAATGGGACAAAATCCAGGAGCGATCACAGTCCAAAATACGGGCCATCAACTTGGAGGGGGCGGCTTTCTACCGTTTGATATCAGCCAAAACCCGATCGGATTGCAAGCGGGCTTTGGACAGACAATGGCGTTAATTGGTGGGACTGTCAATTTTTCTGGTGGAATTCTTTCAATCAAAGGCATTGGGCATTTAGAAGTCAGTGGCGTCAATCAAGGACAAGTCAGCCTTAATCCAACTCAGACGGGGTGGGTCGGTGACTATTCAGGCATTTCGCAATTTGGAGATATCAATCTTGCGAATCAATCTTTGCTAGATGGCAGTGGGTATAGTGGTTCGATCGCCTTACAGGGAAGAAACATCAACTTAACTGACGGATCTTTTGTCTTGAAAAACAACTTTGGTTCCCAGCCTGCGGGCGGAATTGTCATTAATGCAACGGATTCTATCCACCTCATAGGAAATACAGCGGATAGGATGTGGGGAAGCGCCATTAATTCAACCAACCTAGGTATGGGAAATGTAGAGGGTATCAAGATTGCGGCGAATCAACTGGTTGTACAGGAAGGGGGCCGAATCGAGTCCCAGACATTTACGCCGGGAGGTAGCGGCAACCTAACTCTCAATATTCGCGATCGCTTAGAAGTCCATGGCTTTAATCAGAGCAATCCCTACAATGTTTCGGGAATTGGGAGCGTGACCTTTGGAATGGGTGACGCTGGCGAGGTGCAAGTTTCAGCGAAGGATTTACAACTTTTGAAGGGGGGGAGTCTTTTTTCTGCAACCGCGAGTACTGGCCAAGCGGGGAAAGTAACAGTGAATGTAGCAGACTTGATTGAGATTGCAGATGCAGTTCCAGCAACAGTTTCATCAAGTTCGATCGTGTCAAGCAGTATTGGGGCTGGTAATGCTAGCGATGTCTTCATTAACACATCACGATTATTACTACGAGATAGTGGTGTGATTGGTTCGACGGCGCTAGCTTATGGCTCAACGGGAAATATTACGGTCAATGCTTCGGAGTCCGTTGAACTTCGGGGAATAGCAGAAGGGCTGACCCTCCCGAGTCGATTGCTGGCAGCGGTTGAAATTGTTGATCCTAGAACCCAAGCTTACTTGAGAGTCCCTCCTATTCCAATGGGCAATGCAGGGACTGTGATAATCAATACTCCCTCCTTAAAAATCATCGATCGCGCAACAGTCAGTGTTCGAAATGATGGGCCTGGAAAAGCGGGAGATCTACGCTTGGGCACTCAATCCATTGTGCTGGACGATCTCGCTAGCATTACAGCCTCCACCACGTCCGGCAATGGTGGCAATATTTATATCAACAGCAGCAGTTTTTTATTGATGCGCCATGGTAGTTTGGTGAGTGCCTCAACGAAGGGAACAGGCGATGGCGGAAACATTACAATCTACTCACCCATTCTGTTGGGCTTGGAAAATAGTGACATTATCGCCAATGCGATCAAAGGTCGTGGAGGAAACATTAATATTACAACCCAGGGAATTCTGGGACTCAAGTATCGTAATGTTCTAACACCAGAGAATGATATTACTGCTAGTTCAGAATTTGGTGTGAGTGGCAATGTGCAAGTCAATACGATCGGGACTGATCCCAATGCAGGTTTAACGGAACTCCCTGTAAATGTAGCCGATGCCAGTCAAAAAATCGCGACGGGATGCAATGCTAATCAAGGCAGTCAGTTTGTGGCAACGGGGCGAGGCGGCATTCCCCAGAACCCCAATCAGCAAGTGGCGGGAGATCGGACTTGGAATGATTTACGCGATTTATCTGCCTACCGTAACCAGAACAGAACGATCGCCGCAAACCCCACAACTCAACCGGCCCTAGTGCAAGCCGCTGGGTTTCAGCGGAACACCGATGGCACGATCGCCCTGGTTGCCAGTCCTGTGCCAGTGAATATACCAACGATCGCGACTTGTAGTCAGGGGTCTACGATGGCTGCAACGACCTATCCCTAAGACTACTATCCGCAAAATCGAATTAGCAAAATCCAGCGCTTTTTGACCTAATTTTCAGCTAAATCTTGTAAAATCAGCCACTTTGTTCCCCAATGTAGTGATTTGGGTAAGCTAGTCTCAGCTTGTTAAAAGTCTTAGTACAAACAATTTTGGTAAGGAGCCAGGTTTTATGCGTAGGAGAATGGTCGATGCGTCGTTATTTGCGATCGGGCTATTATCAGTTACTGCCCTTTCTACGCTAGCTCAAGTCAGTCCTGACGGCAGCTTATCCACTACAGTCAATGCAACAGGGAATAACTTTACAATCAATAATGGCAATCTAGTTGGTGGCAATCTATTTCATAGCTTTAGCCAGTTTTCCGTACCCACAGGCGGCTCTGCTTTTTTTAATAACGCGCTGACGGTACAAAATATCTTTGCGCGAGTCACTGGCGGTACAGCCTCCAATATTGATGGGCTAATTAAAGCCAATGGAACAGCCAATTTATTTCTGCTCAATCCCAGTGGGGTGTTGTTTGGCCCCAATACATCGCTCAATCTTGGCGGTTCATTTGTGGGAACCACTGCAAGTAGTGTTCAATTTGCGGACGGTACAACATTTGGTAGTGTGAATGCTGGTACACCGTTATTAACAATAAGCGCACCGATCGGCCTGCAAATGGGAAGTAATCCAGGCTCAATTACCGTTCAAGGATCAGGGCACAATGGCCAACTGAGTGAATCTCAACAAGTCTTTGGATTGACTTTGGGAACAAGAGGTTTGCAAGTTAAACCGGGTAAAACCTTGGCCTTGGTGGGGGGGGATATCACCTTAAATGGAGGATTGCTCTCAGCGCCGCATGGTCGGATTGAATTGGGCAGTGTAACCCAGGGAACGATTACGCTGACGGAGAATCCACAGGGATTTGTCTTGAGTTATCCACAAGCCAGCAATTTTGGCAATATTCAAATGAATCAACGGGCGTTGGCTTCTACCCGCAATGCAACAACAGGGGGATGGAGTGGCCCCATTCAAATTCAAGGGAAGCAAGTCAGTCTGCGCGAGGGGTCTTTGGTCTTAGTCCAAAATCGCGCCAACCAAACGGGGGGAGATATTACAGTCAATGCTACGGAATCTTTGCAAATTGTAGGTAAATCTCCAGATTTCAGAAGTTCAAGTAGTTTAGTCAATGAAACCGTAGCCGCAGGAGCCGCAGGTCATATTTACATTAACACGCCTAATGTCTTAGTTGATCAGGGTGGATTTATACTCGATCGAACCTTCAGTTCCGCACCCAGTGGCAATATTATTATCAATACAACAAATATGCAGGTCAGTGGGTTTGCAGCGGGAGATCCCAATGCGTTTCGATCGGTAAGCCAAATCCTATCGTCTACCTATTCTTCTGGCAAAGGGGGAAGCATTGCCATTACGACACAAAATTTGTCGGTTTTGGCAGGGGCAAATGTGGCAGCAAGACCCTACAGCACGGGCAATGGGGGTAACTTGACAGTCAATGCCGATACCATTCAAGTTTCGACGGAAGGGGCTCCCAAAGGAAATTACTTCAGCTTACTGTCCGCTGCAACCTTTGGCAGTGGAAATGCTGGGAATTTAACGATCGATACGCAAACGCTATCAGTAGAAGCAGGGGGAAGAGTTTCTGCATCGAGTATTATTTTAGGCAATGCTGGCAATCTCACAATCAATGCCTCGGAATCCATAAACGTTACAGGGGTGAGAGACTCAGCAAATCCTAGTTACATTGGCACCGCTGTTCGTCCTGTTAGCAATCCCAACTCTAGAGGCGTTTCAGGCGATACAACGATTAACACACCCATCTTGAGAATCAGCGACGGTGCCACGGTTTTTGTACAAAACCTGGGATTGGGACAGGCGGGAAATTTGACGATCAATGCAGATACCATTCAACTCAAGAATCAAGCCAGTATTTCAGCTTCAACCAGAGCCAGCGGTGGGGGAAACATTAATTTGCAAGTCCGTGATTTGTTGTTAATGCGTTATGGCAGTTTTATTAATGCAACGGCAGGGGGACAGGGAAATGGAGGAAACATTACACTCAGTGCACCTGTCATTGTGGGATTAGAAAACAGTGACATTATTGCCAATGCTTTTAGAGGTCGTGGCGGTAATATTAACATTACGACCCAGGGAATTCTAGGATTAAAGTTTCGCGATCGCTTAACCCCCGAAAATGATATCACCGCCAGTTCAGAGTTTGGCGTGAGTGGCAATGTACAAGTGAATACGATCGGCACTGATCTAAACGCAGGGTTAACGGAATTACCCGCCAATATCTCTGATCCGAGCCAAAAAATAGCAACGGGTTGTGCGACAACGCAAGGGAGCCAGTTTATCGCAACGGGACGGGGGGGACTACCTCAGAACCCCAATCAGGAAGTACAGAACAATCGAACCTGGAAGGATCTACGAGATCTCTCCGCCTATCGCAACAAATCAGCAACCGTCGCCCTGGTTGCTGCTGAACCGCCAAGGCTCGTCCAAGCCTCGGGATTTCAACGCAAGGCCGATGGCACGATCGCCCTAGTTGCCAGTCCTGTACCAGTGAATATACCAACGATCGCGACTTGTAGTATACAGAGCCTGAAAACGGCTCATACCCTCTAAAGATGGAAAACTGGATTACGTTAGTTCACTGAACTAGACGCCACAGTATCCGGGCACCCTAGGCAGAAATCTCTGAAGTGTGGGTTCGGATGAAGACTCGATCTATTTTGGGTGTGTTGGGCTGTTTCGTTGGTTTACTATCAGGAATAGACTGTGCTATTGCTCAAGTGATTCCGGACAGTAGCTTGCCGACGACAGTGACCAGTCCCGATGCACTGAACTTTACGATCGATGGAGGCGGGCGATCGGGCGGTAATTTATTTCACAGCTTCAGTCAATTATCCGTGCCGACGGGTGGTTCTGCTTTTTTCAATAATGCGCTGGATGTACAGAATATCTTTGCACGGGTGACCGGAGGCACAGCGTCTAACATTAATGGACTGATTAAAGCGAATGGCGCTGCCAGCTTATTTTTGCTCAATCCGAGTGGTATTTTATTTGGCCCCAATGCCTCGTTGAATCTAGGTGGCTCATTTATTGGCACCACTGCTAGCAGTATCCAGTTTGCTGATGGGGCAGTGTTTAGTGCAACGAATCCTAGTAGCCCACCACTATTGACGATGAGTGCGCCGATCGGTCTGCAAATGGGCAATCCTTCCACCACAATCACGGTGCAGGGACGAGGTAATGATGCGATGTTTCCCACTGCTAATCCAGGGATGGTTGCCAGTCCTGGAAAAACGTTCGCTTTAGTGGGTGGGAATGTCACATTTTCTGGCGGTGTTGTCACTGCACCGGCTGGGCGAATTGAATTAGGTGCGGTGACTAACGGGACTGTCGGCTTGGCTAAGACTCCTGTGGGTTGGCAATTGGGATATGCCCAGGCGCAGGAATTGGGTAACGTGAATTTAACCCAACGATCGTCGTTGTGGGCTCCGGCTGCGGTGACTAATCCCTTTGGTGGGATTCAGGTCGTGGGACGGGATGTGGTCTTAAACCAATCTCAAATTGCAGCAGCAGCGATCGGCAATGGAACCAGTGGCAATATCCAGATTCAAGCCCAGCGATCGCTAACTCTCGGTGGCATCTATGCCAATGCCCAAGCTCCCGGTGCCTGGATTGTTAATTTTGTGGGACAGGGAGCCAGTGGCAATAGTGGAAGTATCAATATTCAAACAGGTAACTTGGTGTTACAGGATGGTGCCGCGATCGAAACCCTCAGCCTGGGTTCTGGTAAAGCCGGTGATCTTCAGGTTCGGGCAGAAACGATCTCCGCAAATGGAACTGTTGCAATCAAATCGCCCCTCGTCCCGAGCGGGAGCAGTAGCAGTCGCATTGGCAGCAGTGTGTATGCTTCTGGCGCAGGGGGCAATTTGGATATCGCTGCACGGCAAATCCGACTCACCGATAGTGGTTTCATCGGGACATTAGGCTTACCTGGCGCAACAGGCGCGATCGGCAATGTCACGGTTGCTGCAACGGAAGATATTACCGCCAGTGGAATCAGTCCCCTCAGTTTACTGTCCAGCGGTATTGCTAGTAATACGTTGGGACAGGGGAACGGGGGAGCGGTTCAACTTTCTACAGGCACACTGAACCTCACGAACGGAGCCCAAGTGGGCACCATAACCGCACGCTTAGCAGGCGTTCCAGGCTCGGGCTTGGGCAATGCAGGCGATGTAACTGTGACAGCTCGCGAGTCCATTACCCTCAGTGGAACCAGTCTAGATCGTCCCAATCAAATCAGCTACTTGGGCAGTGGCACCATTGGAGCTGGTAATGGGGGAACGGTGAGGGTGATTACGCCAAGACTACTCGTGAAAGCGGGAGCTGGGCTAGGCACTTCAACATTACCTGTTGTGGGCAATTTAGGCGATCGTGCCCAAGCGAATAATTTAGGCAATGCAGGCGATGTGCTGTTGCAGATTGCAGATTCCATCGAAGTCAGTGGGTATCATCCGTTTCCCCTTCTCCCCAGCTCATTGGGCAGTTTCACCTTTGGGAGTGGTCATGCGGGTAATGTGACGTTGCAAACCACCCATCTAGCAGCGCTCGATGGGGGAAGTATCCTGAGTGCAACTTCTGCGACGGGAAATGCAGGAAATTTAACCATTCAAGCGAAAGACATTTTGATTGACAACTACGCTTCGATCGCGACTAGTGCTTTTCTTTCAGGTTTCGTTGGGCAGGAATTTTATAACCTACCCACACGCCCGACTGGCAATACTGGGGAACTCACTTTAAATACAGAACAACTGATCATTCGTAATCAGGGGATGGTGAATGTATACCATCGTGGCATTGGCAACGCGGGGCAATTAAATATTCAAGCGAATCAAATCATTTTAGATAGTGGAAATATACGAGCTTCGACATTTTCAGGACAAGGGGGAAATATCCAAATCCAAGCCCGCGATTTGATTTTGCTACGTCACGGCAGTCAAATTACAGCAACTTCTGGTGGAAGTGGCAATGGCGGCAACATCACAATCCGAAACCAATTTCTAGTCGGGACTGAGAATAGTGATATTGTTGCCAATGCTTTTCAAGGACAGGGAGGGAACATCCAAATTACGACTCAAGGAATCTTTGGCCTTGTCTATCGGCTACAACAAACTCCTGACAATGACATCACGGCCAGTTCTGAGTTTGGGGTGAATGGAACTGTAAACGTCGATACGATCGGGACTGATCCGAATGCAGGGTTAACGGAATTACCTGTGAATGTAACTGACCCAAGTCAAAAAATCGCAACGGGGTGTTCGAAGACGCAAGGGAGCAAATTTATAGCAACAGGACGGGGAGGATTACCGCCCAATCCAACCCAACAAATGATGCACTATATCACTTGGAATGATTTGCGTGATCTGTCTGCCTATCGTGACCAGCCACACACGATCGCCGAAAAACCCACAACTCAACCTGTACTTGTGCAAGCGTCCGGGTTTCAACGCAAGGCCGATGGATCGATCGCCCTGATTGCTAGTCCGGCGGCTGTGCCTTCTGTCAGCGTTGCCACCTGTTCTGGGGTCGCCCCGCAAACTTTGCTGACAAAGATTTAGCAAAAAGAGTTAACAATTCAAGAGTTGACGTGATCAAAAAAATCCCGTAAGGTTGTCCATTAAGTTATTCCTTCCATGACGGCGGGGAATAGCCGGAACCCAGAAATCTGGTCGTCATCGTCATCCAGAGTTGTGGCGCAACCCTGAATGACTGACCCCTCCGTTGAACCAGGCAACGCAGAGGCTTTGGAGATTTTAGCACTCCAAAAGCCCTCCTGTTCGTCGCTGCAAAGAGGCAGGATGGCTAGATTTTTGGTTTTCTTACCGGAAGACCAAAAACATAGGAGAAGTTCACGATGACTGAGTACATTGACGATCGCGCCAGTGAAGGCCGATCGATGGATTCCGCTGCAATTTTGACCCGCAGAGAAACCAGCCGAGAACGACGCCCCGTGCGTGTGTTAGTCATCGGCGATCGGCAAGATGTGTTGGAAACGATCAAAAATCTGCATCAACGGGGCTTTGCCTCCATGGGAGACTGGAGCCGTCCTTTGCCCTGGCTGGCCACGGAAAATGCGATTCGGGAACAACTGCTCACCCTGCCCATGGGTAGCGTCATGAGCCTCTGTACCCGCTACCTGCCCGACTAACGAGCGGACAATTTGCGGCGCGTCTCTCCCTGCCGACGATCGATCGGGAATCGCTAGCAGGGAGGGGCGCATCATCAGTCTCTCTTATAATAGGAGCACGGCACTATCCGCATGACCTCTCTCACTTTTTTATATGGTCAATCCGCTCGAGTCTGAAGTTTCTTTGGATCTCCTTGATCTGCCGCTGCACGATCCTTGGGACGCTGGCTTTGGGTTTCCCCGCATGCCGAAAGGGATGGTTCCCCGATGCTTGACAGATGCAGAACTCGATTGGCTAGAACAGGCAGCTCAGACAGAATATATCCGCCCCGACGATGAAGGTTTAGAGGCGATCGTCTATGCGGCTCCCCCCGGTTCCGAAGGGGTGAAAACGGCCTGGGACTGGTATCTCTGCCCTGACCACTTTTGGGATCAACCGCCGCGCTTGCTCAAAGAAGTGATGGCAGACTATCCAATCGATTGTTTCCAACTCACCGCCAAACAACAGCCTCCCAACCTCGTCCCAGATTTTGCCAACCAACTCCCGATCGCAGACTACTCCAAACTCATGCGATCGCTGAATCGGGAATTTTATCGTTTGGGATGGTCATTACCGCAGTATAAATGGTTTGTCATGGAGCAGTTTCGCAAAACAACGGCAAAACTCAGCCCCGAAGAATTTGCAACAGTCGTGGAAATGCTGCAAGCCATGACCGAGATCGACAATGACGACGAGTACTAATCTTCTTTCTGAGTTTGTTATGCCGCCCCAATCACCCCTCCGTGCCATTCTCAAAAAAGCGGAAGTCCTCTCAATCTCGGAACTGGAAGCCTTAAGTCAGTCCATCCATCAACTTCTAGAACAACGGCGATCGCAAATCCAAGCCGATTCTTCTTCACCCCATCATCCAAATGCCGCGATCGACAATGAAATCGATAACACGATCGAGGCCGCTATTGAGGCTACGATCGACAATGCAATTGAGACTGCTATTGATACCGCGATCGAGGTGAGTGCAACCTCTAAACTCGATCGACAACCAAACCCGCTCCACGGCTGGCGCGAAGAATATCGCAAATGCGGCAAGCCTAATTGTTGGTGTGCCCAAGGCGAAAAATCCCATGGCCCCTACTGGTATCGATCGGTACGCAAGGATGGCAAAGTCTCCAAGGAATATTGGGGCAGATACCTACGGGCTCAGCAGACTTCTACCGAGGACCCAAACCCCGTAGAATCAAACCCCGATCCGATCGTGGAGTAACGTTACACCACAGATTTATCTGGATGATAAGAACCAATGGTCGTCCTCCGATTACTTATCAATCACCATATTTTTGATTTTATCTGCCACAAAATTATTCAGTTGATCTCCCGTCAGCCCCTGTTGTCTGCCCTCTGCATCAGCATCGTTGGTCGCTTTATGCACCGCTTTGAAAAAGGCGATGTAGCGGTCTTGGATAGCTGGCCCTTCCAGTCCCGGCGTCAGTCGCGTTTTTTCACCATGGATCAGGTTCAGGTTTGTGGTCGCAAAGCCAAAGCTGGCCCGTCCGGTCAAGGGAAGCTTTTCATCGATCGCGAACTGCTTGAGCCGCTCCATAAACGCTTCCGAGGCTGGAGCATTACCGGGGAACTTAATGTCAAGAAACACGGCATTGGGATCATCAGTCTTAGCAACCTGCATAGCGGAAGTGGAACCTTCACTCCAGATCAAATCGTCCGGTAATGCCTTGTAGAAGCGCTTAGTGCTTGCCATCAACGCCTCGCGATAGGCATCGGTATCCTCAGACGCATTCACGCCGATATGGGTCAGCCCCTGAAGGCTCGTCCCTTTCAGTTGGTCTTCCGGCGCTTCCATGCGGGTATTAAAATCCGCAAAGGTTGCGTGATCGTTAATGCTGACGGTAAAGCCGCCGTAGTAGTTATCCATGCCAAACATATCGAATTTCTGGGCACTACGAAACAGCACAACATTGAGTTGGCCAGATTCGATGCGAGCTTTATTGTGCGCTAGGAATGCCTGCACATCTTCGGAATTAACAAAATCGATCGTGCAATCGATCGCCACCGTAAACTTGTCTGCAACCAACCGATTGCGATACAACTCATCCACATGGTGCTGAAGATTTTCGATCTGATAGTGCGTTCGATCGAGGGAGATATTGTGGTGAAAATCACACACGTATAAATCCAAGGGCTTATTGCCCTGAATGCTATTTGGATCGAGTGCTTTAAGTCCTGTACCATCGGTATCACGAACGGCATCACCATCAAATTGAGAAACGCTGTAGGTATTGGCAGTGGTAATGGCTCCAGCAGATTCATAGTAGTGATCCTTCACCACACAGACATTCAGGTCATTCCCCTGTTTCAACGCTTCCACACTGGACAGGATGCTGGCTAAACAATGCATCGACGACGGTTTAAGCTGCACACCGGGTTCATCTAAATCCAGGGGAATGACTGGGCGATCGTTGGGGCCGTTGGGATCGGTTAATCGGCTGCGCAAACTATCCCCGAAGTCGTCATTTCCATAAGGTTCCAGGAGAGACACCAGGGTGGCCACCTGCTGCTGAAGCACTTCGATCTGGTTCATGAAGCCCACTAAATCCTGGCGATTTTGCACAGCGCTAGCCATGGCATTCAGCATCCGGAAATAGGCGGTTTGCAGCACTTCATCCAACCCCTGATCCGCCATGGCTTTGTCCACGCCGCCGGTGTCTTTGTTGTAGTCCAGCAGCCCCCGCAAAAGTTTCGTTGTCGCCTGGGGGAGGGCTTTGAGATAGGGTGGGGCGTTGGGTTCGTTAGCGAGTTTTTCAAACCGATCGAACGTAGGATGCTGAATTAAATCCGCCAAGCTGGCAAAGACCTTGGGCGTAGGTTTATCCGCAGTCGCCAGTTCCGTCATCTGAATGCCGTACTTGCCGAGAATCGCTGTGGGATCGGCCACTTCCAGCCATGCTTTGCGGGCTTGGATGGGGTCAAGCCGATAGCCGGAATGGATCATGCTATGTTCGATCGCGGTGAAAAACGCCATGTGGGCATTGGTACCCACGGGCTTAGCGTCCTTCAGTAACTGCTTTTGCAAAGGAGAATCCGTCGCTTCACCATCCCGGAACAGGAAGGGAGGCGTCAGGAATACATCCACGCCCTTGTGGTTCGTCATCGCGCCTATCTGGAGATTCTTCATCATGTCCGCGAACTTTTTCTGATCCACATTGGGATGGGTATTCAGAAAATTTTCAGCTTCATTCAAAAAAGTGCTTTCCAGCGTCTTGGCGATCGCACTCATGTCATTGGGTTGTCGATTGCCCTGCTTGAACAGATTTGTAATGTCGAGAATGACGGGATGGGTGGGAAATTCGCCTCGGTCTGCCTTGGCAAACAGATCTTGCAAGGCGTTGGTGTAGTCGGTATTGTTGCTAATTTGGGTATTGACCCCGTCGGTGCCATACTCTCGCCCCAATACTTCCCGAAAGGTCGCATTATCTACCAAGTGAGCACTACCCATATTCACGCCCATATCTTTGCAAAAGTTGATGAGCACAGCTTCCAGCAAGGGATTCGTGGCGGCACTGCGGTAGTAGAAACCGGGTTGGTTCAGCAAAGGCGACGCCTGGGCTCCCAACTCTTCCGCTTTGGCAGCACCCAAGGGGGCCGCTTTGGCGTAGCTTTGCAGCATGGTCAGGGCTAGTTTCTTTTGCAGGGCGGGATTGGTGTTGTTCAGATCCCGATAGGCTTTCATCAGGCTCGCTTGGTCGAGATACCACTCACGGTTGGTTTCACTGATGGGTTGCGCCGGAACTCCTGCCACGGTGCGCAGCAAGCGATTTGCATCGACGTATTCGGCATTATCCAACCCTTGCAAAACGTTGACATCGCGGGCCATTTGCCGCAGGGTGGTGGCATCGTTGGCGAGGTTGCTAATGTTTGTCTTGACAGTCTGGTAGCTACCATCGCCCGCGATCGCGTTGTAAAGCTGGGCGATGCGAGTTACAGCTCGACCGCCTTCAGTCGTGGGCTGGAAGATGGAGAGCTTCCCTTTAAAGGACGTAGCATCGGAAAGTTGACGCAGCAATTTAGCATCCCCGTTGGCATCGGCCAGTTCAAAGATTTTTTGCAGGGTGCCTTCCACGCTCATGCCAGACAGGACTTTATAGCCGCCGATTTGGGCAATGTCCAACCCCGTTTGGAATTTATCCACCCGCGCTGCGAGTTTGGCCGCTTCTCGCCGGACAGTGGCGTTCTGTAGCTTGCTCAAATCAATGCGGGGCTTGGGTGGGGCTTCGATTTCGACATTTTTGGGCGAGGCAACTAGTTGTCGCTCAGCATTCTGGCGTTGTAAGCGACTGCGGGTGGGTTGAGCAGAGGGGTTAGGAGCCGTGTCAGCGGTGGAATCGGCCCGATCGCGAGATCGATCCTCTGAAGCCGATCGCGATCGGGTATCGGCAGTTCCTCGGCGGAGTTCTGGGGCTGAGGCACGACGGATGGGCACGGTGGGGCGATCGGACACCAAATCATCTGTCTCTTTGGCAGAGCTTTTTTCTTTGTCCTTCGTTTTTTCCCGGCGGGTGTCCAGCGAGGAGCGTCGTGAACTGCTGCGATCGGAGTCAGTCAGGCTAGAACGGGAGTCACTTTTGCGCTTTCCCCGATTTTTAGTTCGTTTACTGGTGGACATTGTTTAATTGGATGAGTTTGCTAAAGGTAAATAAGGTGTACTCAAGAATCAATAATTTGGGTCTTCTTCTTCAGAAAAACCTGTTTGGTTGCTGGGGGCAGGGGCATTTCCAGATCCCCTTGTTTGGTCAGTAAGGCTGCGAGTTACTCGATCAGATTATGAATAGCTTCGGTATTGGGCAGTTTCTGAACGATGTGCTTTTTTCGTTTGGGTGACATAGGTCAGTGGGAGATTCACCCGTCGGGTGCTTAGAATGAATTCTTCAGATCAATTCTTCGGGATGTCATAGATACCCCAAGACCTATCCACAAAGGCGATGTAGGCCGCGCGGCATTGGGTTGAAATGGTTTGGTAAACGCTCTTATCCTTGGGCGTCAGTTCAGGTCCTTTTTCAAAGCTCGCCTTGCCATGCTTGAGGTGTAGGGAATACTGTTCTCCGTCTCCAGTGACCGGCGCTTGGGTGAAGTGGTTATGGATTTCTATGGCGGTGCCATTAATCGTCAGTTCAAAAATACCCGTCCACTTATTGGTGCCGAATGGGCTGGTAGTCACGGTCACATTTCCCCAGGGCTGCCCCGACACGAGTAACCATTCGTGATATCCCATGTCGTGATCTTGGATACTCGCTTTGGCGACCTTTTCTTTCAAACGGGTCAAAATATGTTGGATATAGGGTTGGCCAACATTATGCCGACGAGCCTCTCGCATTGCCCACTCCACATCACCAATGGGTGAGCCGTTATTTTTATCAAACTGTACCAACGCACAGATATTCCCTAGGCTGGCATAGCCCGCGGGCCGGGGAGTTGCGGCTTGCAGGAAAGTGGCTAAATCATCCAATTTGTGGGCAAAGGCATTAAAAAATTTGATCACCGCCGCTGTGTCCGTGTCTTGGTTTTGCGGTAGTGCGGCGGTGCGATTTTGCATCAACTGCACCAATTCCGCGCCCACAACGGGATGCACTAGGAACGTGTTGTACTGCTTGAGGGTTGCGCGATTGGGTTCCAAACCAATGGCTTGAATCAGCAGGGCTTGGGTCTGGGCCTGGATTGCGGGTTTGGTATGCTTGCGCAGGAGTTCGATATCCGTTTTCAGCAGGTCTACACTCGTGGTGGCTGCATGATTGGTCAGCCAAGTGTTGGTGGCGAGGACGGGGCAGTCCAGGATGAACGGAGCGACGGCGATAATTTTTTCAGCCGGGTTCAGATTTAGGGTGGCGGCTAAATTCAAGAGCGTTTGCAGGCGACCATTGTCAAACTTCTGTTTCACCGCCCATTGCCCGACGACCTTCATGGGTACCGTTTGACAGGTGGAGAAGAGAATTTGAGCCTGGGCAATGTCGCCCTGGGCCGTGGTGAGACTCCATTCGGCATCGGTATGGAACCCCGTTGCCGCGACAAACTGTTGATGCAGCGCCGCTGCGGCATTGGTGTAGGTTTCTTGGGTGGCCGGAAGCTTGAGGCGATCGCGCTGCACCTTATACTGCTCTTTGATGGGCCGCTGTTTTTCCAGGAAATCATCATAGTTAGCTTTTTTGAGATCCCAGGCTGCTTTGGCTTCGGCGGCGGCTCTTCTCGCGTTTTTAGTGGAGCCCTCGACGGTGGGGGCGGGGCCTGGATTCTCCACCTGGGGAGCGATCGCCGCCAGCGCCTGCTTTTCCTGGGTGGTCAGATCGGCTAAATCCTGCGCGAGGTTCTTTTTACCCATCTGCACGGCCTGTTTGAGCACATAGCGGTAGAGGCGCTCGTTGTAGCCAAAGCTGCGGAGAGTGTCCAGTTCCGCTTTGACCGGTCCTAGGGTCTGTTGATGCAATCGGTCGATCGCCAACTCCAAAACGGTCTGCTGGACAAACTTATCTGCCTGGGCCGGGGTGGCGGCGATCGCCGAACGATTCAGATCGGCCCGCAGGTCATACAAATAGCCCAAATGGGTCGCTGGAAACGTAACGGCGAGGGTGCCCTGAATAGTCGGTAGAAACTGATCCAATTCGGCGTGGGCCAGGTCGCCGTCGGTGGCGAGGGTCGTGGTGAGGAATTCCTGGAGACCGGGCTGACCGTGGAACAGTGCCCGTTGACGATACAGATAGCCCAGTTGCGCCGATGGAAGCTGCATGGTGTCCGTCTTGTGGATGTCGGCGAGAAACTGGTCTAGGTCGTTAAGATTGACGGGTGCTTGAAGATTAACTGGAGCCGCCAGGGTGGTGATCAGAAACGTCTTGAGTTCCGGTTGATTTTCCAGATCGGCCTGCTTGCTGTATAAATAGCCTAAGTGCGGCGCGGAGAGGGCCATGGCGGGCGTATCTTTAATCTCGGAGAGGAACTGATCGAGGGCGGTGGTGTCGGCTTGCGTCGGCAGCGTCGCGATCAGAAACGTCGTGAGTTCCGGTTGGTTTTGGAGAGTGGCTTGCTTGCTGTACAGATAGTCCAACTGTTGGTCTGACAGGGTGGCGGCGGCGGTGTTTTGGATAGTGGCAAGGAATGACTCCAGTTGGGTTTGATCGACGCCGTTGGCAAGGGCGTTGATCAGGAATGTTTTGAGATTTGGGTGCTGCCGAACCTCCACGATGTGACGATACAAAAAGTTCAAGTCTGGTGTAGGGAAATCGATGGCGACGGTGCCCATGATGGCGCGGAGAAGCTGGGATAAGGGTCTTTCCGCCTGATCTGAGGTGAGGTACTGTCCCAGAAAATTCAGCATCCCCGGCTTACTGGACAACCCCGGCACCGACACCAGCAGATTGGGCAACCGCGCAAACGTGGCATCCCCTAGGGCGAGGCGCAGTGTGGTATTTTGGCGCTGTGCGGCAGGGCCACGTGCAGCAGGTCCATTGGGAGCGATCGTCCCTGGGGGCGGCGGGGCTAGGCTGGGAGATTGTGCCGGCATCTCTGCGGGGATGCTTTGGGCTCGGCGGCGGGCGGTGGGGCGGGGAGTGTTTGGGGTGTCCCCAGTCTGTGGGCGGGGACGCGCTGGCTGGGGGGTGGACCGATCAGGACGACGGATATCGGAGGCAGGCTGAATGCGCGGACGCAGGGCGACTGACAGGACCCCCGTGGTTCTGATCGGTGGGGTGCCGTTGCCGCCGGTGCTTTGACCGGTGCTTTGACTGCGGGCACGGGTGGGTAGGGGAGCCGCCGCACCCGCATTTTGTCGGGGACGCAGGTCCACATCGGACGCGCTGCGGTTCCGTTTCTTTTTGCCTTTTTTGCTCCCTCTGCCACTCATACTGCTGCCCTCTTTGGTTGATTAATCAGTGTTTTACTACAACTTTTTCTGTAACGACTCAAGTGAGCGCTGGCTCTGCGGCTTCATTACTGCGGATGTCTCTGAAGCCGCAGATGCTATCAGTCTTTCCCCCTTTCTTTTTGCAGGACGAGCTCTTTTTCATAAGCATGGCTGAATGGGGTGATCTGGAATATATTTCATCGGACGATGGGATTTTCTAATTCACACTGGCTTTGTAGCTGAAGACGAGACCGATGTTGTTGAGAATCGATCGATCGCCATTGATCACAAACCGCCAATCCGAACCACGACTGCTGATACTGAGGCCATTGGTTTGCAAGAACTTACCGTCCTTGAGCACCAGGTTTTTATCGCCATTCAACATCATGCTCATCGCCCCCGGTTCCATGAGGTCATAGCTGGCAAAAATACCCGTAATCTTGCTACTGCTCATATTGGGGAAAAGGTCACGGCTCATGGGTAGGATTAACTCATCCCCTTCGCCCTCCAAAAAGGCTGACCACTCATCCGGGAACTCCTGGGCCACATCCAAGAACCGCGCCGTAGGATAGGGTTTCAGCATTCCCTTCACCGCACTAGCAAAGACCTGTCCACCCTGTTCCGCCATGTATTTCAAATTAATCACCACATCCCGCAGTACAGCGATGTTGTAACTGTTTTTCTTACCGTTTAATTCCAATCGCCAAGTCGAAACCGCCCCCGTATTTTCAAAGGGCAAATAGCGATCGTCATCAAAACGCAACTCAAACAAGCCATTGTTCTTTTCATTCTCTTCCACATGGGAGAGCGCAATTTGCTGGTTGGCCTTCCAGCCCTGCCGCAGGGACTCCGGTGGCTGATCCTTCGGGTCAAGCAGATACTTCACTGCTTTGAGGTCGGGTTCCAGCACTGTCTTGTGGGTCAGTTGGGTGAGGGTCGCTAGGATGGGTTGGGCATTGTCGCCAAAGTCAAAGGACAGGGAAATGGTGCGAATCTGGCGGCAATAATGCCCCGGAAAATCGTAGTCAAATAGGCTTTCCGTCAGGGCAAATTCGCAAACACCTTTCGTCTTCAATCTCAGCAGTGCCACCGGATCAAGGTCGAGTAGAGAAATGTTTTGGGTAATTTCAAAGCCTCGGCGATTGCCATCAATGTAGGCTTTTTCCATGCGGTCTAAATCAAACGCCAAGCTATCGCCGGACATCAAGCCTTTGCGTTGACTATCCCAATAGGAACCGCTGATAAAATTGGCCTCGCTTTCCTTGATACCCCGCTCAAACTGGAAGGCTTTTTCAGCCGCTTTGGCCATGTCGAAGGCCATTTGATAGGTCTGGTAATACAACCCCGATAGTCGGCTGGCCATCCACTGATAAAGCTGGGCATTGGCAAACTTATCGCGCATAAAAGTACTGATGGCTTCGTTCTGGGCGATTTGCTGATCTAGAATAGCCAACTCCCGCTCCGCCATTTTTTCTTGAAGCATTGCCCCTTGGATTTGCAGCTTCAGTTGAATGATTTCGCTGTCTGCCATCGCCTTTTGTAGTTTCCAGTCCTCCTTCGATCGCTCGTGCTGGGCATAAATCCCGATCGCGTCACCGATCATGCTAATGCCATCCCCAGAGGTTTCCATGGCTTCCGCTGCCTTATTGATCGCCTCACCTGTACTTTCCCCACCCGTTTTTACACCAGTGGAAAAGACCCCAAGCGTGATATCCGGAAAAGCATGGGCGATCGCCGACAGCGTTTTGACCACTGCTGACCCCACCATCAACCCAGACCCTAGGAGCATCATGGCAACTTGCGCGGATTCAAGCTCCGTTAATCCACCATCGATCCATTCTTGGTACTTATCGGCTTGGTGGGTGGTGGACTTGAGACTTTCTTCCAACCCCTGCCGACTGTATTTGGCTTCCTCGATCTGATCCACTTTGGTCGCGCGGGTCAGGTTCAGAATGATGCCCTCTTGGCGATTTTGCAACAGACTCAGTTCTTCAGCATCTTTCTTTTCCAGAGCGTTGAGCAAATCATTCCCAAACTGACTCAGTTTTTGCGCCAATTCCTGGGCCTTCCGCAGCATGAACTCAAAACGATAGTGGGGCACCGGCACATTGAGTCCCGCGATCGCGCTGCTGAGGCTGGCCCCCGTAGCCACCGATCGCACCAACGCCATCGGATCGATCGGCGGTTCAAACAAAGGTAACGGTTGGCTAATGCCCAGAATATTTAAACAATGGCGAATCTTGTAGAGGCGATCTTCCACCCGATCCCAATAGTCCAGAAGCACCGTATTTGCGGGCACAAAGAAATAGGGATGGAGCACACTGGCATGGGGAGTTATCCCCACTTCTGTTTCCAGGGGATACACCAGAAAGTCATAGTCCCGATCGCCGTCCGTTAAATTCTTCAACGTTAACCGAATCGGTGGTTCCTCTGTAGATTGCTCCCCATGGGATTGATGCAACTGTTGTTGAATCAATTGGTCATCCTGTTGTACACCTTCATCTGCTTGCAATTGCTGATACTTTTGATCCTCTGACAGTAGCTTGCTGCCGAGATTTTCCGGCTTCTCGCCCAGCAAATCGTAGGCCAAGATGTAGAGCATCCGCGCTTCGTTGATGCTTTCCTGGGTGTATTGCTGAAACAGCATATCGCCCCAGTCCAGCAGGTTATCCAGATAGGCCATGACGATCGTTTTACGGTAGGCCATCGGTCGCAAAGCCGCGATCGCGTGGGGGTCAAAGGGATCGGTTAAATAGGCATTAATTAACGCCTGATCAACTTCCTCGATCGGCGGGCGATCGGGCTGATTAAAGGGCAAAAACTTCCAGAACGGAAAGACGCCCGTCGGGTCGTAAATGTACTCATACCAGCGCTTGGCCGCCTCAAACTGCTGACCCAAATTGAGCGCCTGGGCAATCAGGAACGGCGCATGGAAAAAGATCTCCCAATAATAAATACCATTGGCACTGGAAAAATCGAGATGGGAACCACTGGGTAGCTTTTCATCTTTGACCTTACCTTCGTTAACCTGGATCGTTGTGGCGATCGATTGGGGTGGAACAGCCTTTGAACTAAAGGCGGGGGTATCATCAATTTCCTGGGTGGCGAGGCTGAGCAGAGCAGGCAATCCCCCTGCAAACAGCGCTTTGTTCAGACGATAGGCAGTACTCGTCGTCAGACGAACAATTTCGTAGGGAACCGAATCAATTTCAAAGGGTTGAATGCTGGAGCTATTCTGGAGGTGATATTTAACATAGCGATCGCCCTTAAACAGAAATAAATTGCGTCCACCCTTTGCATTCACCGCATCCAACGCCCCATCAATTCCCGTCAGCAATTCATCGGGCAAATTCCCCCAATTGCCCTGTATCGGCTTAAACACAGGGTCTTCTTTGAGTTCTTGCAGTTCTTGATTTTGCAGCGGAGCCAATTGCACATAGCGCGTCCCCGCAAACAGATAGGTTTTATCACCCGCAGCCAGCGGGGTGGTATAGCTCAGGGTAAAGGCCGCATCAATTTTCATAATAGGCGGCTCTGCAATATCCGCCAGCTGGTCGTCCTCCAGGGTCGAGACGATCACTAGAGCACTATCCTCCGTCGAGGTCTTTTTCACTTCCACTTCGCCCCATTGGAATTGTTTGGGATAGCCAAAATCCACAAATTCGTTCAAGCTAGGGTCGGGAGCAGCACTGTTGGCCCCTGGATCGCGCAGGGTATAGCGAAAAATTTGGTCGCCACTGGCCACAAACAAACAATTCGCTTTGACAAAGGCCGCATCCACCACACCTTGGGCTGCGATATTGTTTCTGACTCGGCCCCATTTGTCAGCGGTTTCATTGCGGAGCCTGAGATCCGTGGATGAGGTATAGAATGGCTCCGCATGGTGGAAGAAAAAGAGTTCCCCTTTCTGGCCATCTGAGGTGAAGGTCTGGAGAATAGCATCGATTTTGTCCCATTTTGGGAAGCGCTCACTGTTGGTCGCCAGTTTTTTGGGATAGCCCTCATCGGGAGAGAACCTAGTGTTGGGGGGATAGGTGGACCCCGAGTAGGCAGAATATTCATCGCCACTGAATAGATAAGTTTTATCCCCATCACAAAAAGCCGCATCAATGGTGCCCGTATAGGCAATGTTGTCGCCCATTTTGCCCCATTTCGCGACGTTGTTTTGGGGATTGCTCCAATCCTCCACCTGCTTCACCACCTTTTGGCCCGTCAGCCCCTCCGGAGAGAAGGTAATAAAGTCCGTTTGGCGGAACAGATAGATTTGACGATCGATCCCCACAAAAGCGGCATTAATGCTGTGCTTGAGGGTGAAAGATTCTGGTTTGGGTGGGGTGACTTTAGAGTTAGTGACCGTGAGTTGATTACCCACAAAGCGATAGACAACATCTCCCACCACAAAGCCAGCCGACCAAACCTCCTTAGAGGATAGGGTGGTTAACTGGTTGTCTTTATATTCATAGTTATTACCTGTTTTGGTCACCAGATAGAGGGTTGTCCCCTGATCGTAGGCCGCCACCACTTTTTCCTGGCCCAGGCTCTCTCGTTCTTGGGCCGATGGGGAATACCCCAGTTCCTCTAGGATGGCGCGGAGGGTGTGGGTTTTGGGATAGCCCCGATCGATCACGCGATAGGGAGTCTGGGTGTTCGCCAACTCACTGTATTTGACGAAGGTACTGTTGTTGATCAGATAGGTGGCATTGTTATAGACAAAGCCCACATCCACAGAAGGAGCCCTTGAATCATCAGATGGAGCCACAAAGCCTGCGATGAAGTCAGAGTTTCTGCTGAAGTTGCCCCAATCCTCTTTGATGCGTCGATCGGTGGCTTCACCGGAGACACGATAGCTCTGGGTTTCATTGTTAAAGAAATAGGTTTTGCCATCTTTGCCCTGAAAGGCGGCATTAATTTGGCTCCATTGGGGCAGGGCAGAATTGCTGGAAATCAGTTGGGGATAGCCTTCATCTACCCATTCATAGCCCGTTGCTGCACCATTGGTATACACAAAGTACTGATCACCGCTAAACAAATAGGTTTTCCACTTGGTGCGATCGGAGGACGTTCTGTCCACATAGGCCGAATGCACAATCTTGTTTTTAGCAATGTTGTTGTTAACTTTGCCCCAGTGCGCGGCGATCGGCTTCTCTTCCTCCTCCAGAGCCCCTGGAAACGCTGCCGCAGAAGCCAAAAAGGTCTGGGGCTGTTGATTGGTACCCTTTTTAAAGAAAAAGGCTCTGCCATTGGGCAACTGCACCGCTGCATCAATCATCGCCCAGGCAGGCAAGTTATCTTGGTTTCCCGCCAGTGGCTTCCAGGCATCGGATGGTAACAGCGCCACATCTGGCTTACAGAGAAAGCTACCCCCTTTGTGGTCAAAACTGAACCAAGACCCTTCGGACGATTGCTGCACCGTATTGAACAGCACCATCTGGTCTTCGGGGAGGGGGGGTTCCTTAAAGATGCTCTGGAAGGTACGCTGGCTCGTGTTTTCAAATTCCTTTTGATTGGGTAACTCAAGGGCGTAAAGTTCGGGGGTGAGGCTAAAGGTTTTATAGGAGGTTGTCGTGGGCTTGCGGGGCGGGACTAAGGTGAAGCCAAAGCCAATACCAGTACCAATGCGAACCCATCGGGATCTAGCGGGGGTATCGTAGGCGCACTGAATGATGATGTTCTCGTGTTCGCCGATCGCCTCGTCCCCAGGTACGGCCCCAGGCACTTTGAATTTTTTGGAGGTTTCCACCAAGAGTCCAATCTTGGTAACGGTGCTGATGTCAACACTCGCGGGAATCCGCACTTCGATCGGGGCAGCGTTTTGATCCTTGGGCCGTAGGGTCTGGGGCGGAACCCATTCCTTGTTGAGGTTATAGAACGAGTAATAAATTCGTAGGACGTAGCTGGCGGACTGGGAGTTAGTGCTAACGGTTTGGGTATTGTCGTTAGTTCTGGTGGTGGTGAGGGCGGTGGAACTGGTATTGTTAACGATCGTCTCTAGCTTCACCCAAAACACAAACACACGATTAAAGGCAAACACCGGATAGACTTTATCGGCATCAATTTGCACATTTACCTTGAGCCAAGCATTCCAGGTAGTGGCCTGACCACTGCCTAAAAACTGCGCCATGCGGTAATAGTAGCGGCGCGGATCGGTTTTAGTCCGCCCAAACAGCACCAAACTTTTTGCTGGTGCACCACTGCCATCCTTTGAGTCGTAGACATAGCCACCCGCAATGGTCAGGCGGGAGACTTCGGTATATTCATCCAGATATTTTTGATAGGCCCGTTGCACAGCATCTTCGGTGATTTCGCCCTGCAAGAGATCGTCTTCTAAGGTTTTAAAACCAGGCGTTTTAGTATCCCGCAGTTCCGGACGAATGTAATTTTCGGGATAGAGGAACACCCGACGGTTGGCTTCCCACACCCGGTAATTTTTCATCCATTGCCAATAGGTTTTGAGGATGAGCTTAGTGTCTTCAGGGTTCTCCGGGGTGATCTTTTCTAGATTGACAAAATAACGATGGAAATACAGTTGAGCCGCCGCGATCGCTTCTCCAATTCTGGAAGCTTTGCCACAACTGCCCATTTCCACATCAATGAGCAAGTGTTCGTATAACTTCCGCGCATTATCAATCCTGTCATCCTCACTTTCATTGGAGATCACATCATTGGAAATCACATAGGGCACAAGCGCATCCCGCTTAATGACATTGAGTTCATCGTGCAATTGCTGACTAATCTGGAGCCACTCATTGTTTGACATAATTCAACCTGACAATGTTTAGATGAGTAGAAATGGATGACTGAAAAAGTAGTGATTGAGCCAAAAGTGATTCAGCTAAGGGAAATAAAGCTACAAGTTGTTCAACACTAGAAGCTATGCACTATGAATCAAGGCCAGACAGCGATATAACGCATCGGCGGCATCTTTTAAATTGACTTCATCCGCATCCGATGAATACCGCTTGCGCCAAATGGTGGTGTAGAGTTGGCGGGGCGCGATTCCCATCTTTTTCGCCAGGGTGAAAATGTCATAGAGCCGGAGGATGATTTCCAATTTGAACTGCACTTCAAACAGCATGTCATCGCTTAAAAAGGCGTTCTTGCGTTTCAGCCATTTCACTTCCTCTAGATCCCACTCAAACAACGTTGCGAGAACGGCGTAGGGATCGGCCACAGGCCCAGTTTCGGGATGTAGGAAGTCGAGTAAGGATAGCTCTCCGCTACTATGACTATCCTGGAGTTGCTTGAACCGGGTCATGATGTACAGATCGTTGAGCAAATAGTCCGACCAATTGCCCCAGCGGTATTTGACCTTTTGGGGATAGATCGTATCGATCGCTTGATAGGTGGCATCGGAATAGCGCACATAATCCTGGCCGGTTTCGCTGTCCTTGAGCAGATAGGTTTTGCCCTCAAAGACAAAGCCCCCGGAAATGGCTGACTGACCGGGAATCGCAGTCTCAAACGCCACAGGTAAGTTACCCCAATTGTCCTGGATAGATTTGGGAAATCCTTCATCCACCGTGGTCTGATCGGGGTGGGTGTAGCGAATGTATTGCACTCCTTTGAAAGCGTACAAACTTCCGTTGGGTGAGATAAAGGCCGCATCTAATGGAATTCGGCTAGGATCGGCGGGATCGATCGAGACAAAGGCGTTATTCACCTTGCCCCAAAAGGTCGCGATCGACTGCGAGTTTGTCTGGTCCGATCGTAAATAGCCCTTGTCCTTGAAGACATAGAGCTTGCCATCATTGCCCTTTAGCACCGCATCAATGTCGTACTGGAAGGTATCCGGCAGATGCTGCATCCCGAGCTCCTGCGTCAGGATCGTGGCCAGGGATTTGGGATAGCCATCATCCACAAAGGCCGGGGTCTCATCCTGGGTGTAGGTATCATCGCTGTAGCGCACGCCCTGATCGCCGGAGAAGAGGAAGGTCTGGCCGCTGGATTCCAGGAACAGAGCTGCATCGACTTTTTGACGTTGGGCAATGTTATTTTTCAGCCGACCCAGGCGACTGAGGGGATAGGTGGCCGTGAGGCTTTGGGAAACGACATGCCAGCGATCGCCCAGCAACAACGCTAGAGTGCGATCGTTGGCCAGCACCGCTAAGATTACCCGTCCATCCTCTCGCCTTTGCGTAGTCATTTGCGTAGTCAGCTGCTCTTCAAAGCTTTCCGGCAAATTCTGAAAACCCGGTTCCTGGCGCAGGTTGATCGCCAGGGTTTTGGGATAGCCCTCGTCCACATAACGGTAATCCTTGTCGGAATAGCGAATGTACTGATCGCCGGAAAAGAGATAGGTGAGGCGGTTTTGGTAGACAAAGGCCGCATCCACCCGATTGCCCTGGGGATGATCGGTAAAGTTATTGCGCACCTTACCCCAGCGTTGATTAATCGGTGCGGGGGACGTAAAGGGCTGGGTTCCGGAAACAACCGCGTTTCCGCAGGCGACATAGTGGTTTTCTGCAAAGAAGTAGGTGTTGCCATCCCGTCCTGTAAAGGCCGTTTTAATGCGCTTAAAGCTGTCATTGTTAAAGGGAATATCCCGCCAAATACGAGAGAGCGGTTTGGGGTACGTCCATTGGCCCGGATCGACATCGTATTGGATATAGCGCTGCCCACAGATGAGAAACAGATTTTCGCCTTCCGACAGCACCGCATAGATCGTCGTAAACTCTTCGTCTACATATTCGCTGGGGATTGCCCAGAAGCTACGATCGCCCAGTTTGGGAAAGCCTGCATCCGGTTGGCGATAGTCGGCGCTGGAGTAGCAAACGTAGCGGGCATTGCCCAGGGCATCGGCGGGTTCAAATAGGTAGGTTTTGCCATCTTTGACAAAGGCGAGGGAAACGCGGTTCAGGCCGCCCCAATGGTCTTTGATCGATCGGGGTAACTGCTCAATCTGGCCGTAGAAATCCTGGGGATTGGCCGGAGCATCCGCCCCATAGACGACAAACTGATCGCCACTGAACAGATAGGTTTTGCCATCCAGCCCCACAAAGGCCGCATCGACTGTGTTGTGAATATCGATATTGTTTTTGACGCGGCCCCATTCTTCCGCGAGGGGATAGGCTCGATTCAGGGACAGGTTAAAGCAAGTCGAGCCTTGGAAGAGATAGGTATTGCGATCGCGTCCGTGCAGAATTGCCTGAAGCCCGGTTTTGAAACCATCCGGTACCTGTCGCAAACAGGGCGGCAACCAGCGGGTTTTGGCCGTCGCCAGCCCTTCCAAACTGCTGTGGCGCTGCCAGCCAGCCCCATCGGCCAGATAGATCGCGCCCTCCTCAACCAAGGCACAACTTACCCCCGCCAAGCCCAAGTCGCCATAGTCCTGATGCAGGTTTTCTGAAACCACATAGCACTGCCCGCCCTTGAAGAGGTAGATCTGACGGCGATCGGCAAAGGCCGCATCAATGCCATCGGCCAGTTTGGCTAGGGTCGCCGCATCGAGATTTTTGAAGCGGGGTTCCTGGGTCAGCGAAGTGGCAATGGTTTTGGGATAGCCTTCATCAACGTCATGCTCGGCGTAATTAAAGTTATTAACGTTATCGCCAATGGAGTAGCGGAAATATTGGTGGCCGGAAAACAGGTAGGTATGGATCGTCGTTTGCATCTGACCTACCCCATCGAGTTCGTGGGAATCCACCAGCAGCACCGCATCGACCCGGCCCGTTTTGGCGATCTGATTAGTGGTGTAGCCCCAATAGCGACGGGTTTTGTTGGGCGATCGATCGTCGGGGCGGCTGTAGTCATGCCCGGAATATTGGATAAATTCCGTCCCGGAAAACAGATAGGTTTTGCCATCCTTGCCCACAAAGGCCGCATCCACGCGCGGTTCTCTAAACGGCAGACTCCAAGCCGTGGATAGGTTTTGCGGTTCTGACCACCAGCGTTGTTGTTGGTCGAAATAGATAAAGCGATCGCCGGAAAATAGATAGATTTTGTCATCGGAGGTATTGAACACCGCCTCGATCGTCTGAAAGTCGCCGTCTTCCGCGATCAAACTCAGGGGCAGATTCCACCAGTTATCGTTGGGGGGCTTGGGATAGCCGGGATCTACCTTGGTGTAGTCATGGGTGGAATAGCGCACGTAGACAATATCAGTCTGACCAGCCGCTGTCCCAAACAGATAGGTTTTGCCATCCAGAATAAAGGCATGGTGGACTTTGCTCAGACCGCCCCAATCCTGGTCGATCGTGCGGGGAAATCCATCATCCACCTGGGCATAGTCTGCCCCGGAATAGCGCACATACTGATCGTCACTAAACAGATAGGTTTTGCCATCCAGCCCCACAAAGGCCGCATCCACCTGCCCCTTTGTGCCTAGGACATTGCGCACTCGGCCCCAGGTGTCTCGCACCAACTGTTCCGAGGGTTCCTGTTGATCCGAAGGATATTGTCGAACCGTGCCCCCCTTAAACAAATAGACGGTTCCATTCTTCGCCTTAAACGCCGCATCCACACCATCAACAAATTCCGCTGGCAGATTGGGAAACTGATTGCGCAGGCGTTTGGGATAGCCCTCCTGAACCATCACCTGATCCTGTTCTAAACTGTCCTGATAGGCAATCACTTGATCGCCAGAGAACAGAAAGACTTGATTACCATCTCCGTAGGCAGCATCAATTTTGCGTAGATTTTCAAAGTTATTTCTGACTTTGCCCCAGGTTTGATGAATCAACTTCTCCGGAACGTTCGACTCTAGGCAAAGATAGGACTTGTCTTTGAACCAATAGGTGTGACCGTTGATTGCCTGGAATGCAGCATCAATGGAGGTCTGAAAGGCTCTAGGTAAGACCCTGGGCACGATCGCGGCGGCATCCTCCCCATTGGCGGTTTGCCCTTGGCAGGCTTCCCGCAACCAGTGACGTTCAATTTTGAGGGGATAGCCTTCGTCCACCGTGGTGTCGTAGGTCTCCCCGGAATAGCGGATGTATTGATCGCCAGAAAACAGGTAGGTGCGTCCATCCCGATCCTGAAACGTCGCATCCACCCGCTGGGGATTCTCAAAGTTGTTGATGACCTTGCCCCAGATTCTGGGTTGGCTGCTGGGCGATTCGGGCTGACCGGCTGATCCGGGCTGGCCTGCGCCCAGTTTCACCCAGCGATCGCTCCCCTTGGCTTTGCGATAGGTGAAGCCCTGGGCCAATAGCACGAGATCACCATTGGCTTCGGTCAAGGCTGCATCGACCTGTGGCAGTTCAGCCAACAGCGGCGACAGGGTACTCAGTGGTTGGGCTTTGGGCGGTTCCAGGGGTTGCCCATCGGGGGGCAGCAGTTGATAGGTCTTAGCCCCGTAACGCCAATACTGGTTCCCCACGAAGAGATAAATCACGCCCGTTCCATCGGCTAGTTGCGTTTCCAGCAGGGCGTCAATCCGATCGACCCCGGGGGGAAGCGCTAATTTTTCCGGGAATTTCTCGACTAAATTTTGATCCTGCCAGACGATCGCCGTTTCCGTGGCGTTGAGTCCCAGTTTGGCCGCGATCGCAGCAAATTGTTCAATGCGGCGATAGGCCAGGTTAAACCAATTATCGGACGGTTCATCGGCAATTTGATCTTGACGGTTCACGATCGCCAACACGGGCACCAGCAAAGATTCCACGATGTTAGTGTCTTGCAGAATTTGCTGACACAGAATGTGCAGAACGTCCGCCTCCACACCCAAGTGATCCTGAAGTGCCTCTAACAGAGTGATGGATTGGGCTTCGGCAAGGGCTTGGAATTGGGCCGCGATCGTTTGCACATCAGCATCAATCACTTTCGCGATCGCATGCAGGGCAAAAAAGATGTCTTTGTTGTAATCTTCAAAACCTTCCAGGGTGAATTCCAGGGCGTTGTCAATTCTCAGGAAATAGCTGATTTTATCCTGAACCAAATAGACGCGATCGTGGAGATATCCCGTGGACTCAAGGATGTCAATCAGTTCCTCCTGCTCCTCCCAATCGAAATCCAGTTCTTCCAGGACTTGCAGATTAAACTGATACTTCTTGGCCGTGGTCACTATGCGCTGGATGGCCGCAAAGATAATCTCGGTGTCATTGCTGCTGAACGGCGCTGAGAGGACAAACTGACTTAAGTTATCGGGATCCAGGAAGAACGTTTCCCCCTCCTCTTCCAAACGTTTGCCCTGGAGCCGTCCATTGCGCAGATAGTCGGGTTGCAAGTGCTGATAGACCTGGCGCGCGGCAATGTCATCGGCGATCGAGGTAAACAGGTCGCGGTTGAGGGTGTAAAACGTGGCTTTGAATTCACGAATCATGCCCTGCATGGCTTGGAGAATGGGGCGGCGATGGGGATAAAAGGCCAGGGCCAAATTCAAGGTTTGTGGCGTTGTCGTGAGCAGGGCGGCTTTGTTCAGGATAAGGTGATTGGCATCGAGGTAGCCGTTGAAGATGAGATTTTCGATTAGGTTATCAATTTCAAAGGGCTTGAGCGGCAACTCCGCAAACACCTGTCTATCCAGCGTTAGCTGCGCCTGTTGGAATTGTTGGATTTGCGTCAGAATCAGATTAAAGATTGGCTGGGCATATTGGGTAAGTCCAATATTCACCTGAAATTCGGTCACGTTATCTTCATTGACAAAGAAGTCTGTTTGCAGAACATTACCCTCTTCATCAAGATAACCATTGAAGATGAGGTGATCATAAAGTTCGTTGCGTTGCTTTTCCGAGAGATCGGTCAATACCTCCAAATCCGATGGATAAATGGTCAGTTCAACTGCCAGATTCGACGATCGTGCCTCATCAGCGATCGATAACGCCTCCAAGTCTGTTGCATCGGAGTCATCACCCAACTCATCGCCAAAAATATCACCTAACTCATCGTCGTTGGTATCCGTTCCATCCTCGTCAAAGTCTGAAACTGCTTCCAACTCCGTCTCTGAATCGATCGTAGCCTCTACTTCCATCGCCTCAGAGAGCAAGTCATGGATGATCATGAACACGTCATCCCGGTGGGCACTGAAATCTGTCTCCAGTTGAAACTGCTCCACCGTCGTTGGAAACCGCTCTTCCAGCAACAGCCCCTCAGGACTGATGTAATCCTGCAAAATCAAATGATTGAACAGGGCATCGAGCAGTTTCAACTCCAACCCCAGACCAGTAAAGTCCTCGGGAACAATCTGATCTAGCCGCGTTAAGGCCCGATAGGCCGCTTTTTCCACTAACGAAGGTTCGTATTTAACCAAGCGCCGATCTTTGCGGGCCACCAAACCGCTCTCCGGTTCAATAAACGTTTGGTAAATCACCCGCGCTGTGCGTCGATCGATGGCCTCCGCCTCACTGCTATCCTCCGCCTCAGACACAAACAGATCCGCGCTGAACATGAGCGGCTGAAATTGCTGATACAGGTTGTTGAGAAACTCAATTTTGTGTTGCCGCCTTGCTGTGGCTTCGGTGGCGTTTTGATCCGTTGGGGTTAACCATTGCTTGAGTTCTCCCGTGCTGATGTCGTTGGTTTGCAGCCATTGAGCGATCGCCCCAAGGATCTGCACCAGCCACATGGACGCTGCCCCATCGTTCCCCGCAATCATCCGATAGCAATCCTGACCGGTTGGAACCATCGGAATGAGGGTATCAAAAGCATTGGTAAGGCGAATAGCGGGATCTTTGCCAAGAATATCAAACAGGTTAAACAGATCCTCATAGGTGAGATCCAGAATCTCGGTGAGCTGGCTAAGGCGGAACAGCAGCGAGAGGGCTGGTAGACCGATCGCCGCTTGTTCATCCAACAGGGAAGCCCCCGACCCCACCCGTTTGGCCTGATCCCTAAATTGATTGACCACCAGAACCAACTGGGCTTCGCTGAGGCCCAGCGCTTGGGAGATCCGCTGCCGATAGGCTTTGTTGTTGACGGACAGAATGTCATCGGTACAGATGAGGGGACTGTAGGTGACATAGCGAGCCGGAACAAAGGCAGACCCGCGAATGTAGGCACGATCGAGATGGGCCAGGTTCCCATTGAAGACGCGATTAAATAAATCAGCGGGTTCCCCAGCATTGCCCAGGCCCAAGGTATTCATGGGGCGGAAGAAACTACAGGCTACATCAACCGCAATTTCGTAGCGATCGCAGAGGTGTTTAATCACCGCTATTTTCTGGATCGCCGCACCATCCAACTCGCTTTGTACTCCATCAGACTGACAACAGGTTCGCAAAATTAAATCCAGCTCTGTTAAAGACAATCCAGTTTTGCGCTGAAGGCGAATGAGGCGCTGCACCCGATCGAACCATGCACTGGGAATAGGAGAGGAATTTGTAATAACTGCTACAAGCTCTAGGATGTTCTCTTTAATTCCCGCAGGAATGGATGATACGTCGCTATTCCAATAGGGCTGAAGCAAGGTTTTTAGCGTCTCCAGGTGGGTGCGTTGCGCGGCGGAGAGGTTTGCCTCTAATAAATCAACGCTCTGCGCTTCCTGATGATCAAAGATCCGAAAGTGCAACGCATCATGATCCTCTTTCGCGATCGCGATGAGTTGTTGACCTGTTGCTGGCAAGGGTGTCTTCGGCGAAGTCGATAGCACCAAGTTGTAAGCGGTCAGCCCCTGCCAGATAATGCTTGCTTCTACAGAATCCAAGACTGCATAGCCACCTAAACCATAATGAATAAAAAAGTCAGATGCCTTGACGCGCTCTGGTTGAGAATCCACCTCGATCGAGTGGGCTGTTTCACTCAAATTTTGATAAAGCAGTTCCCGCAATTCTGCCCCTGACAGTTGTGTCGCTGCCAGAAAGTTGGCAACCTGGATCTTTGCCGATGAAGCACCGTGAGAGGTTTTATTCCTATTGAAGTAGCTTTGCAGATCGGCTGAAGTTGGACTTTGCGTAATCGCATTGAACTCTTCAGTCGAGAGTTGAAGGTATTCCCGGCCAATCAGGACAGGATTCAATTCTAGGCTAAACCGTTTATAGAGTTCCTCAGAGGAAACATTCAAATAGTGGAGAAATTTTTTAATTCGTTCATTTTCAAAATTAAAGGGGAATTGAAAAGGATACTGCTGCTGCTGCAATTTTGTATACACATCGTCGCCAATCTGCTGCTCCAAGATACCGTTAACAATATCGAGGTAGGGAATGGCGGTAAAGGCATTTTCTGTATTTAACAATATGTGCTGAATATCGCCCCGGCGTTGATGTAGTTCATGGAGCTGAGACGAAGAACGTAACTTATCATCCAGAAGCTGCAGTAAATCGACGAGATAGGCAGACGGGGAGAGAACCGATCGGCCATCTTCTCCCGTTGTAAAATCCAGGCTTCCAAAAATATCTTCATAACTGGGTAAGTCTGAATTAGCAGCCATAGCATCCTCGTATTAGGTTGTGATGGGGGTAGACGTACAGAGCAACAACACCAGAACAATCCAGTCCTGACATCAATCACCAGCAGTACCAATGGGTAACCCAGTCGGCAAATCAGCAGCAGACAGCCCAGTGGCAGAAAACCCGTTGGCAAAAAACAGCATTCTTCCTAGATTCCCAAGAAATTTCAGCTGATCAGGCAGATGTTCCGCACAGCAAACGTGAGTCCAACCCTGACCCTATGCCTCAAATCTAGGAGAATCCGGCTTAAAATGATTCAGAATTTGGGAATTCAGACAATAGCCTAGAACTTTTCAAAATGTTTAAAATATTTTCTAAACTAATCGCCCTAAAAGATGAGTCCCAAAATACAAAAAACAGGGAAATATATCTAAAAATTGTTTGTTTTGAGGTTTTTGAATCTTTTTATCTAAATTTGATTCCAACCTACTTCTGCTATTACATCTCCTTATCGATAGACGCTTGAGCATAACCGCTTGAGCATAACCGCTTGAGCATGACTAATAGAACCTTGTATTACCAGCAATGATTTGTCAATACTCTTACTTTAGACGTGTTGGGAAATAATGGATAATGTGAAGCAGTAGCCCAGAGCCTTCTCATGCTGAATCT